>NZ_JAPSIW010000248.1 GCF_031178505.1 Streptomyces sp.
TCCGCCCTTCCGCCGTCCGTTCCCGCCCGCACCGCAGCTCCCGAAAGGAGCTCCATGCTGCCCGAGCCCCTCCGCGGCCCCGCCTTCTCCTCGTACGCCCCCGAGGAGGTCGGCTGGCTGCTCCAGGACCTCTCGGACGTCGAACTGGAGGCGCCCACCGAGGAACGCGAGGAAGCCATCCAGAGCGGCGGCGCCCACTACGCCGAATCGCTCCCCGTCGAGTACCAGCCCAGCGCCCGCTACCAGGAGCTGTTCCACAGCGCCCTGGAGGCCTCCGCCGCCCGGATCGCCCGTGCCGTGGGCACCGTCACCGAAACCGTCCTCGCCGAGCGCGCCGGCCGCCCGGTACTCGTCTCGCTGGCCCGCGCCGGCACCCCCGTCGGCGTCCTCATGCGCCGCTGGGCCGAGGCCCGGCACGGCCTCGACCTGCCGCACTACGCCGTCTCCATCGTGCGCGGCCGGGGCATCGACTCCAACGCGCTGCGCTGGCTCGCCGCCCACCACGACCCGGCGGACGTCGTCTTCGTGGACGGCTGGACCGGCAAGGGCGCCATCACCCGGGAACTCGCCGCCGCGCTCGCCGGCTTCCCCGGCTTCGTCCCGGAGATCGCGGTCCTCGCCGACCCCGGCTCCTGCGTCCGCACCTACGGCACGCGCGAGGACTTCCTCATCCCGTCCGCCTGCCTCAACTCCACGGTCTCCGGCCTCATATCCCGCACCGTGCTCCGCTCCGACCTGGTCGGCCCGGACGACTTCCACGGCGCGAAGTTCTACCGCGACCTGGCCGGCGCCGATGTCTCCGGTCTCTTCCTCGACGCCGTGGCGGCCCGCTTCGACGAGGTCGCCGAGGACGTCGGCACCGACGTCAAGGAACTCCTCGCCACGGACCGCACCCCCACCTGGGAGGGCTGGGCCGCCGTCGAGAGGATCAGCGAGGAGTACGGCATCCACGACGTGAACCTGGTCAAGCCCGGCGTCGGCGAGACCACCCGCGTCCTGCTCCGCCGCGTCCCGTGGAAGATCCTCGCCAAGCGCGGCGCGGGCGACGACCTCGCGCACGTCCGCCTGCTCGCCGAACAGCGCGGCGTACCGGTCGAGGAGGTGGACGAACTCCCGTACACCTGCGTGGGCCTGATCCACCCTCAGTACACGCGGGGCGCCACCGGCGCCGACGGCAAGGCGGTGGCCTCCCGATGACCGCCACCCCCGTCGCGCCCGTGCCCGCACCCACCCCCGGCGGTGCGACGAGCCTCGTCGCGAGCGATCTCGACCGGACCCTCATCTACTCGTCCGCGGCCCTCGCCCTCGGCATGCCCGACCCGCAGGCGCCACGGCTGCTCTGCGTCGAGGTCCACGAGTCCAAGCCGCTCTCCTACATGACGGAGGCCGCGGCCGACCTGCTCGCACGGCTCACGGCGGAGACCGTCTTCGTCCCCACCACCACCCGGACGCGCAAGCAGTACCAGCGCATCCGCCTCCCCGGCCGCGCCCCGGCGTACGCCATCTGCGCCAACGGCGGGCACCTCCTGGTCGACGGCGTGACCGACCACGACTGGCACGCCTCCGTCCTGCGCAGACTCGCGGACGAATGCGCGCCGCTCTCGGAGATCCGCGCCTACCTCACCGCCACCACCGACCTGTCCTGGGTGCGCAAGCACCGGGTCGCGGAAGACCTCTTCGCCTACCTGGTCGTCGACCGGGAGCGGCTGCCCGCCGACTGGCTGGCACGGTTCGGGGCCTGGGCGGGGGAGCGCGGCTGGACCGTCTCCCTCCAGGGCCGCAAGGTGTACGCCGTGCCGAAGCCGCTCACCAAGAGCGCCGCCGTCCGCGAGGTGGCCCGCCGCACCGGCGCGACGCTGACCCTGGCGGCCGGCGACTCGCTCCTCGACGCCGACCTGCTGCTCGCCGCGGACCGGGCGTGGCGCCCGGGCCACGGCGAACTCGCCGACACCCAGTGGACCGCCCCCCACCTCGACGTCCTCACCCAGCGGGGCGTCGCGGCGGGCGAGGAGATCCTGCGCCGCTTCCGGGCGGCGGTCCGTTCCTGAGCCGCCCCGAGGCGGCCCCTCAGGGGGTCAGCCGCAGCAGCCGCCACCGCAGCAGCCGCCGCCCCCGCCTCCGGCGGGGGCGGGCCCGGCCGAGGCCGAACCGCCGACGGCCACGGCCGACAGCAGCTTCACGGTGTCGTCGTGGCCCGCCGGGCAGGCGGCGGGGGCGGAGGACTCGGCCATGGGCCGACTGACTTCGAAGGTGTCGCCGCAGCTGCGGCAGCGGTATTCGTAACGAGGCATGCCCCCAGGCTAGCCGCGGCGCCGCGCCCGCGGTGCGCCGTCCGCGGCCGCGTCCGGCCCGGCGGCGTCAGTGCTGCCCGGCGCCGCGCTCGTCGCGGATGAGGCCGACGACCCGAGCGGCCGACGCCCTCACCGCCTCCAGCTCGGTCAGGAAGTGCCAGTAGTCGGGATGCCGGCCCTCCAGGCCCGCCACCGCCCGGTCGAGCCGGGCCACGGCCTCGTCCAGGGGCCGCGCGTGCCGGGGATCGGGCGTGGTCCGTCCCTCCATCGCGAGCCGCTGGGCGTCCCGTACCGCGAACCGGGCACGCTCGATCTCCGCCCTCGGATCCTTCGCCACCGCGTCGAGGCGCCGCAGCCGCTCCCCGGCGGCCGAAACGGCCTCGTCGGTGGAGTCGAGCAGCGCACGCACCGTCGACAGGATCGCCGTCGCGTCCGGCCAGCGCTGCTCCTCCCGCGCCTTCGTCGCCTCCCGCAACCGCTCCTCCGCCTGCCGTACGGTGCCGGCCGCCTGCTCCGGCACATGCTGGAGGTCCTGCCAGCAGGCGAGCGAGTACCGCCGCCGCAGCTCGGAGAGGACCGGCTCGACGGCCCCCGCCCGGGTGGTCAGCGCCTCGGCCCGGGTACGGAGGGAGACGAGCCGCTTGTCGATCTCGGCGGCCCGCTGCGGCAGGCGCTCGGCCTCCGCCCGTACCGCCTCGGCGTCCCGCAGGATCCGGTCGGCGCGCTGCAGCGTGTCCGGCACGCCGTGCCGGCCGGCACCCTCGTTGAGCCGGGTGAGCTCGGGCCCGAGCGCCGCGAGGCGGGCGGCCAGATCGTCGGCGCGCAGCCCCGCCCCCCGTACGGAGTCCAGGGCGGCACTCGCCTCGCGCAGCGCCTGCCGCGCGCGCTCGGCGGCGGGGGCGAGGCGGGCGAGCTGGTTCTCGGCCGTCGCCAGGAGGGGACCGAGCCCCTGCTCGAACCGCTCCAGCTCACCCCGGGCCCGGTCGAGCTCCTCCTTGGCCCGGGTCAGCTCGCCCCGGGCCCGGCTCGCGGTCGCCGCGTCCAGCTCGTCCCGGTCCAGATCGTGCGCGTCGACGGCGGTGATGTACGCGAGGGAGACCTCGTCGATCCGGCGCCCCAGGGCCTCGAAACCCTTGACCGCCCGCCGGGCCTCCGGCGAACCGTCCACGGCGGTGATCGTCTCGATGGAGATCCGCAGCCCGCGCTGCGCGGTGTCGAGCTCGTAGAAGGAGGCCGCCGCGGCGTCCTTCGCCGCCTGCGCCTCGGCCCGCTGACCCTCCCCGCGCCCGCCGAACCACCGGCGCGTGCCACCGCCCGCGAAGGCGTGCGGCAGCAGGGCCGCGACCAGCAGCGGCAGCGCGATCCCCACGCGGAAGACGGACACGCCTCCCGACGCCCGGGCCCGCTCCGGTGTCCCCGACGCCCCGGCCCGCTCCGGTGTCCCGGACGTCGCGGACGCCGCCCTGCCCCTGGCTTCGCTCGCCGCCACGTCCTTCTCCCGTGCTGTGTCCGCCGTGCCCGGTCCGGTTCATTGTCCCACCCGGTAAGGACGAACACACAGGGCGTTCAGTTCACCGTACGGACCACGACATCACCGTTGTCGCTGCGCACGCTCACGGCGTGCCCGCTGCCCTGACGCTCCGGCACGTCGATCACACGGTCACCGTTGGCGGTTCCTCCCGTGACGTCGTACGAGGCGCGGGGCAGCGAGACGGTCAGGTCACCGTTCTCCCCGGCGAGGTCCACCCGGCGCGGTACGGCGCCGAGCGTGACGTCCATGTCCCCGTTGGACGACCGGGCGACGACCTCGGCCGAGGTGGTGCCGCCCTCCACGACCACGTCCCCGTTCTCACTCCCGAGATCCAGCGGCCGGGACGCCTGGCGCACCCGCACGTCCCCGTTGTCGGACCGCACGCGCAGCGGGGTGCCGAACCCCTCGGCCGTCACGTCCCCGTTCTCGCTCTCCACACTCACCGCGACCCGCCGCGGCACCCGGATCCGGTGCAGCGCCCCGCACCCGGACGCCACCCCGCCGCAGTCCACCCGCAACGTGAGCCGCCCGTCCACCAGCTTCCACTCCGCCTCGGGCCCGCTCCCCAGGAACACCCACCCGTCGACCTGGCGCTCCACCCGTACGTCCTCGACATCGGCGGGCGTGATCACCAGATCGGAGTCGTCGGAGTCCACGACCAGCGCGTCCCCGGAGAACGCGAACGCCTTCCTCTCCACCGGAGCCCCCTCCACGTCCCCGGCCCCGCACCCCACGACCGCCCCCACGGCGACGAGCACGCCACCGAACGCAGCCACCCCCCGTACATACCGACGCGCACCCATCGACCCACCCCCGGTCCGAACCCCAGCAAGACCCCCCGAAGCTACGCCCCCCACCCCCACCCCCACGATCAGGCCCCCACCCCACCCCCTGGTAGGGCTGTCCCCCTACCGGTTTGCCCCACCCACCGGTCCGCCATGTACGCTGTTGCTTCCTCCACGGGTGCGTAGCTCAGGGGTAGAGCGCTGCTCTTACAAAGCAGATGTCGGCGGTTCGAAACCGTCCGCGCCCACCAGTACAAAGGCCCCGGACCGATCATGGTCCGGGGCCTTTGACATCCACTTCTGACATCAACGGGGACGGTCGATCACGACCGGGGACGGCTCCTGAGCAGCCGATCCACGTGACTCACGGCCTCCCGCAGAGTGTCCTGGACGACGTGCGTGTACACGTTCATCGTCACGGCGATCTGGCTGTGCCCGAGGATCTCCATCACGACGCGGGGCGGGACGCCGACGGCGGTGAGGAGCGTCGCCGTACCGTGCCGGACGACGCGGAGACCGGCGCTCTTGGCGACGCGGGTGAACGAGCGGTAGAGGTTGCGCGGCTCGATGGGCTGGCCGGTGCGGGTGGTGAAGACGTACCCACGCTCTGGCTGGCCGGACCCGTAGTCATGTCGGCGAAGATCAACGCATCGAGAACCGGGGAGTCAGTAGATCACTCTCTCCACAGGACGCGCCGGGCCAGATCGTGCTCGCGTTCAGCAGGGATTCGGACAAACCGCGGATGTCAAGCTATCGCCAGCCACCCGCGCCGTTCGGTCGCACCCTTTAAGGCCCGAACGCGGCCTGGCGGGCCAGAGGAGGTGGCCTCATCTCCCGTGCGCCCGGCGCCTCCATGGGCGCCCGCATGCGCCTTCCACAGAGATAGGAACGCTCGCGACAATCGGCTGGTCTGTCCGTTGGTGACACCAGGGGGAGTAGTGGCTCGAACGCAGTCCAAGTGTGGAGCGCTCACACAAAAGGGGACCCGGTGTCAACGCCTCGCCATGATCGGGGCGTCCAGGTGCGACCGTCACCGCGGTGAGTGGTCCTCCTATGAGGTTCAGAAGCGCAAGGCAAAGAAGAAGCGGAAGTAGCCGGCCTCCGAGCCGTGTTCTGGCCCGTGGGAGGGCGACCAATAGTGACAGGTCGGCTACGAGGATGACTCAGGAACGCGCAAGTCAGGAGCTTGCCACCTGCTGGTTCGCTTCCAGGGCGGGCGGTCAGGCAAGACGGGGGTGTTTCTCACCGCGGCGGCAGATGAAGTGGCTCGTGGTGGTGCCAGATGAGGTAGCGGTCCTCGCGGCGCAGTTCGGCAGAGCCCCACTCGATGCGCATGACGCCCTGAGTCATGGAGCAGGCGTAGGCGACGAGCACGAGCTTGACGTCCTCTGACAACAGCGCGAGGTCGGGATGGGGCTCTTGCTCGTCCAGCTCGTCGAGGCCCAGGTCGAAGGCTTGCTGCATGGGATCGGGGCCGTGTCGGCGTATCAGGTCGGCTCGGAAGCCCGTGGCGCGTCGCAGTCGTGCCGCCGTGACGGGGACGTCTTTCTTTGCGTAGCGGAGCGGATAGATCACATGATCGCCAAGGATCATGAGCGTTCGTCCTTGTAAGCGCACGGGCGTGGCCGCAGGGAGTGAGGCGAGGCCCACCTCCAGTTCCTCGTACTGCGCGGCATACAAGCCGTGTCCGTATGCCTCCAGGGTCTGGGTCTGGACTCCCTCGTGGCCGTTACGGGCTCGGGCATGGGCTCGAACCAAGCTGGCGGGGATTATGTCGGCCAAAAGTCCTGCGGCGTCGCCGAAGGTCTTCTCGGCCCACCCTGTCACGGTTGCCATGGCCTACCGCCCTTCCCCCTTGTGGCACCTGAGTGCCGAGCAGCATTCAACGAAACCGTGCAGGCTGGGTGCGAGCCGCGCAAGAGGGCATACGGCGCATGACGAGGCGCACGGTGCCCGGCATCGGTTGCGTCGGGTGCCAGGTGACCGTCAGTGGTGGGCCGTACGCTGCCGCCATGCACAGAGGAGCGATCACACAGGGATCCGTGCTCAAGGCCATCGCGGAGTACGACGAGTTGGGACAGGCTGCGTTCCTGGCGAAGTACGGCTTCGGTGAGGCTCGCTCGTACGTTGTGGTGTACGAGGGGCGGGAGTACGACTCCAAAGCCATAGCCGGCGTGGCGCACCAGTGGGATCAGGGGCGAGCTCTCAGACCTGATGAGTTCAGCGGAGGCAAGGAGCACGCCGTGGCGTGGCTGAAACGGGCAGGCTTCCAGGTCAAAGCCGTCAAGAATCCCGACTGGGCCCGGGACGAGATCATCCTTGCCTGTCAGCTCGTGATGGAGAACGGCTGGAAGGGACTGGACGCTCAGGACGCCAGGGTGGTCGAGTTGTCAGGCCTGCTCCAGCTGCTTCCCATCCATGCCGAGGCGGAGCGCAACGAGAAGTTCCGCAACCCGAACGGAGTGGCGCGCAAGACGTTCGACATCGCCACGCGACATCCCGAGTACCGAGGCAAGCCCACCAACGGCGGCGCCCTCGACGTTGCGGTGCTGATGGAGTTCCTTGCCCGGCCCGACGAGATGACCGAGGTCGCTCGGCTTATTCGGCAGGGCATCGCGGTCGGCGAGCTGCAGAGCCTTGCGCCGACCGAGGACGAGGGGTTCGACGACTACAGTGCTCCTGAGGGGCGGCTCCTCATGCGTCGGCACCAGGCCCGCGAGCGGAACAAGGGCCTGCGGAAGAAGAAGATCGCTTCTGTGATTCAGCGCGGTGGGCGGCTGGCGTGTGAGGCGTGTGGGTTCGACTTCGAGGAGGTCTACGGCGACCGCGGTGCTGGGTACATCGAATGCCATCACGTCGTGCCGTTGCACGAAGCGGGTGAGGGGCGGACCAAGCTCAGCGATCTCGCCCTCGTATGTGCCAACTGTCACCGCATGATCCATCGGCGTGCGCCATGGCCGACCCCTGAGGAGCTGCGGGCCTCCATTGAGCGAAAGCATGCAGCTGACAGGCGTGCTGCGGAAGCCATTGCACGGCCACGCAGGGCGGCTGACGAGCAGATGCCGAACCCGTGATCTGACATCCACTGCTGACATCAACGGCGGCGCACAGAGGCAGTCCCGGAGGGCCATGGACGACAGTCATCGCCAGGGCCGCCGGGGTACTCAGCCGTTGTTGGGCGAACTTACAAAGCAGATGTCGGCGGTTCGAAACCGTCCGCGCCCACCAGGAAAAAGGCCCCCGCAGCTCGTAGCTGCGGGGGCCTTTGACGGTAGAGATTGACGGCAGTTCCACTCGGGACGGCGCTCGGCGATCTGCGAGTGCCCCAGGATCTCCAACACGACCCTCGCCGGAAAGTCAACGCCACTGCACTCCGTGTCCGTGGCGGGAGCGGTGGTGCGGGAGGACGGTCGGCTCCTGGCGATCCGGCGCGCGGGCGATGGGACCTGGAAACTGCCGGGCGGAGTGCTGGAACTGGCGGAGTCACCGGAAGAGGGCGTAGCCCGTGAGGCCTGGGAAGAGACCGGCGTCCACGTCGAGGTCGACCAAGCTGACAGGGGTCCACGAGAAGACGGCTCGGGGCATCGTCGCCCTGGTGTTCCGCCGCAAGCCCTCTGGAGGCACCGAACGCACGTCGGCGGAGTCGCCGGCAGTCGACCGGCTCATGCCCGCAGAGGTCACCGAGCGGATGTCCGAGGTGTGCACAGTCCGGCTGCTGGACGCCCTGGGCGGGGACGGCCCTCATGTGTGGAGCCACGACGGACGCCACCTGCTTCCAGCGCGGTAGGACTCTCCCTACGGAGGAGGTGAGGCGCGCCGAGGAACGGTCGGTGGGGTGGGGGCGCCGGCTGTGAGGGCTCACCCGTGGGGCGCCCCTGAGGGTGCGGGGAGTCGGAGCCCGGGGGCGTACCGGGAATGTGGCACGACGGTGAGGCCCGGTGGCAGGTCACGTTCGGGGACGACGGCCGAAAGGCGACCTGTCGGAGTGTCTGAAGGTGCGGTCACACTCGGACACATGGGGGCGACAGGGGCGGACCGCCCGGAGCGGTGCGAGGGGTGCGG
>NZ_JAPSIW010000963.1 GCF_031178505.1 Streptomyces sp.
GGAGGCCGGGGTCTCGCCGGCCTCCTGACCGGCGTCCGGTCGGCACGACGGGCGCACCGCCATGCGCCCGCCGTCGCCCGGGCCCGCCCGCGAGGGGCGTCTCCTCGCGGACGGGCCCGTACGCGTCGGGGGAGGCCGACCGTGCCCCATTGACGCGCGCGGGGCGCCTCGGCGGAGGCCGCCTGACGTGCGCGGGCCGCGTGGCCGGCCCGGGTGGCAACGAGTGGGGGTGCCACGATCCGCTCCTGCGGACCGTGGCGCCTTCGTGTGCCGCGTTTCTCGTGTGCGTGGTTCTCCTGTGCGTGGTTCTGGCCTGCGACGGCCGGCCGGTGACAGCCCGGCACCACGGCGATCAGGTGAGCGGGGCGGCGGTGGGAAGGGCGGCCAGGACGGACGGGTAAGTGGTGCGGACGGCGGCGGTGTTGAAGCCGTACGTGTCGAGGGCGGTGGGCGTGATCTCCCTCTTGAGGCCGTTGGACACCAGGTAGACGGTCGTGTCGTCGGTGCTGCGGGCCAGGTACGCGTAGGCCGTGAGCGGTCCGCCGTCGGCGATGTTGGCGGTGGTGAGGACGAGACGTACGCCGTCGGTGCCGCGGAAGAGGGCGTCGTAGGTGACGGAGCTGGGGATCAGGTGCCGCTCACCGTCGAGGACCAGGTAGACGTCGTCGGAGTCGACCGCCTTGATCCGCAGGCCGTTCAGCTCGGGGAAGAGTTCGCCCTCCACCTGGGCGGCGGTGGAGACCGTGGCCGCCTGCGGCCGCGCCGTGGCGGCCTGCGCGGTGACGGCGGCGCCCGCGGTGAGAACGCCGAGGGAAACCAGGACGACGGTGGCGCGCGCCGCGAGGGACTGCTTGTTCATGACGATCCTCCAGTTGGTTCCTCGGGGGAGGGAGCCGGGACTGAGTCCCTGATTCCTGCACCCTCGTGGTAGTTGAAACTTAACTCACTTATGTTGATGCGTCAACAACCAGTGGGTGACGTGCCGTCGGACCGTCGGGTCCACCGAGGTCACGACAGAACCGGGGGGCCGGCTGGCGGCCGGACAGGCCGCGGGAACAGGGCGGATCGCCGAGCTTCGGCCGACCCGCGCCGTACAACAGCGCGGGGAGGAACAGCAGCAGGACCGCCTCGGGGGCGAGGGAGACGCCACCGAAGGCGGGGGTGAGTTCATGAGGCAGCCGGCTCCCAGCAGCAGGAGCGGCTCACTGCGGGACCGGACGGGCGGGAGGGGGGGAGGGAGGGGACGGGACTGTCCCCGGAATGCGCCGCCGAGGTGCGTCTCGGCGCGCCTCGGCGGCGCGACAGCCCGGTCAGCGACCGGCGCGGGGCGGCACGGCGTCCTCGCGGTACAGGACCAGGTGCTCGTGGTGAAGGATGCCGTCCCGTACGTCGCCGGTGGCGGTGAAACCGGTGTCGTCGACGTAGTCGATGTGGTTGCCGGTGACGGTGTAGCTGCCGGTGTAGGCGCTCCTCCGGTTGCCGCGCGCCTCGTCGTAGCGGCCGTCGGCGAGCAGTTCCTGACGGATGTGGCCGTCCGCGGTCACCCACGTGCCGACGAAGGGGTGGGGAGCGGCGGGGGAAGCGGTGTCGTCGTTCATGACCCCTACGGTGTCCCCCGGGTCCGCCGGGTACCAGGCCGCGCCTTTCCTGGGTGCGGGCCACCCACGTTCACCTCGGTGCCCGCGTCCCGTTACGGCGTGTCCGCCGCATCGGCGTCGACCGCGGCGAGGATGCGGTCGAGGAGGGTGCCGAGGAGGCGGACCTCGTCGGCGTCGAGCGGGTCGAAGAAGAGCCGCCGCACGGTCTCCGAGTGACGGGGAGCGGCCTCCTCGATGACCTTCCGTCCGGCCGGGGTGAGCCGGACCATGGAGCCGCGGGCGTCGTCGGCGCAGGCCTCCCTGGTGACGAGCCCCCGCTTCTCCATGCGGCTGATCTGGTGCGAGAGGCGGCTGCGCTCCCAGTCGACCTCCGCGCCCAGCTCCCTGGCCCGGAGCACTCCCCCGGGGGCTTCGGACAGCGGGGCGAGCAGCGCGTAATCGGCCGCGGAGAGCCCGGAGTCACGCAGCAGCTGGCGCTCCTGGGCGCGCAGCAGATCACGGCTCAGCCTGCGGTACGTGGTCCACACGGCCGCTTCTTCCG
>NZ_JAPSIW010000964.1 GCF_031178505.1 Streptomyces sp.
CGTCGTCGGCGACCGCGCCGCCGCCGGGGCGAGGCTGGCCCAGGCGCCGTGCGCCCCCGACGCCGCGGGGCAGCTGTTCGCCTTCGACCGCCGCTGACGGGCGGGGCCGACGAGGCCGCCCCGCCCGGCGGGCCGCGAGGCCCGCGCCAGGCCCTCGGGAGCGCCGGGACCGCTCGCCGCCGCGGTGCCGGCGGCCCCGGTGCCGCGTGCGCGGGGTCGTCCCGCGTCCGCCGGCACCGCGAGGACCGGGCGCACCACCCCGGCGCGCGCCCCGGCCGGGGTACGACCGTTCCGCGAGCGGCACGCGCCGAGCACGGTGCCCGGCTCGGTCCGGCGCGCGAGCGGTGCGGGCCGGCGACCGCGTCGGGACCCGCGAGCGCGGCGGGCCGGGGCCGTGGTGGGGCTTCCTCCCGCACGGTCCCGCCGGGGCAGGCGTCGCCCCGCCCGCACCGCTACGCGCCGACGGCCGCCCAGAAGTGCTCGTTGATCTCCTCCAGGTAGGCGCGGCCCGCGTCGCCGGTCGCCCCGGAGGCGCCCCAGCTGCTGGTGGCCGCCATCCGCGCGTGGTACTCGGCGTGCAGCCGCTGGAGGGCGGACTCCACGAGGGCCTTGGGCAGCGGCAGCATCTTCACCGCCGGTTTCACGTACGCCTGCCACCGCGTGGTGGCGGCGTCCCGCAGCAGCGCGGCGAGCCGTTCGTCGCCGCCGGTCGCGGTGATCAGCGCGCGCGGACCGAGCCCGAGGCACTCCGCGAGGGCGGCCGTCTGCCGCTCGGTACCGCGCCAGCGGCCCTCGTCCTCCATGCGCCGGTACGCCTGCTCGGTGACGCCCACGCGCCGCGCGAGCTCCTCGGCGGACAGGCCACGGGCCATCCGGTGCTCGCGCAGGGTGGTGGCGGCGGCGATCAGATCGGCGGAGGAACACCACAGAACGCCCGCGAGGGCCGTCAGCTCCTGTTCGGTGGGGGCGAGCCGGCCGCGTTCCCAGGCGGCGACCGTGTCGGGGGTGACGAACATGCCGTACTGGGCGCGCAGCCCGTACGCCACATGGCCGTGGGTCATGCCGAGGCCCTCACGCAGTCGTCGCGCGGCCGGGGCGTTGAAGGGCGGGGAGGGATGGTGCACCCGGCCACGGTAGGTGCGGAGGGTGACGGCTGGCTACGGTGTGTTCGTCCGACGTGGCAGGTCGTAGGAACATGGGAACCGATCAGTAACCGCGGCCCCCCGAGCCGAGCCACCGGTACTGCAGTTCCGGGCGGCCGATCTGCCCGTACTGCGGGGCCCGCCCCGCCCGGCCCTGGGCCACCAGGTGCTCCAGATAGCGGCGGGCGGTGATCCGCGAGATGCCGACGGCGGCCCCGGCCTCCGCGGCGGTGAGCCCGTCCGGCGCCTCACGGAGCGTACGGGTCACCGCCTCCAGGGTGGGGGCGCTCAGCCCCTTCGGCAGGGCGGCGGGGTGCGGGGCGCGGAGGGTGGCGAGGGCCCGGTCCACCTCGTCCTGCCCGGAGGCCTCCCCGGCGGCCGCGCGGAACTCGGCGTACCGCACGAGACGGTCCCTGAGCGTGGCGAAGGTGAAGGGCTTCAGGACGTACTGGACGACGCCCAGCGACACGCCCTCGCGGACGATCGCCAGGTCGCGCGCCGAGGTGACGGCGATGACGTCGGCGGAGTACCCGGCGGCGCGCAGGGCCCGGAGCAGTCCGAGCCCGTGCCCGTCGGGCAGGTACAGGTCGAGCAGGATCAGGTCCACCTGCCGCCGCTCGAGCAGCCGGACGGCGGCGGCCCGCGAGTGGGCCACCCCGACGACCTCGAAGCCCTCCACGCGTCCGGCGTACAGGGCGTGCGCGTCGGCGGCGACGGGGTCGTCCTCGACGACGAGCACCCGGAGGGGGGCGGGGCCGGCACTCACGCGCGCTCCTCCCCGCCGCCGGTCGTCCCGGCGCGACCGGCCGAGACGACGGCGGGGCCGGAGTCCGGGACCGGACCGGCACCCGGGAGTGCGCCCGCCGGCGCCGCCGGGGCGGAATCCGGGACGAAGCCGGGGACCGAGCCCGCCGGCGCCGCCGGGCCGGAGTCCGGGGCCGAGCCGGCATCCGGGCCGGAACCCGGGACCGGGCCGGAACCCGGGACCGGGCCGG
>NZ_JAPSIW010000249.1 GCF_031178505.1 Streptomyces sp.
CCAAGGAGCGGGACTGGCGGCTGCGGGACTACCGGACGGGCCGCAAGGCGGCCAAGGTCGGCATCCCGGCCGCCGCGGGCCTGGGCGCCGTGGCCGGCGGTACGGCCGCGGCGGTCGCGCTGCACCGACGTCGCCGCTGATCCGTCTTCCTGTCCGCCGATACGTTTCGGCTGCGATCATCTGCGACAACCCCGGACCGGACGCCCTCACCCGTCCGTGGTCGAACACCACCGCACAGGTCGACCACCAGGCATTCCCGCCCCCTTACCCAGCAGCGGCGACGATCACCCCCGCGTTCCCTACTTGAGCACAACGCAGCGCCCACGCGATCACACTCGGAAGCAAACCGATCAATAACCGATCGCCAATGACTCCCTGATCTGTCGTCAAGTAGTAACGGATACGACGGAATCGATGATTTGAGCAACTGGGTGTAGCGCTCCCTGTACGAAGCGTTATTCTCCTCAGACGCACAGCGGAACCCTCACGTCGCCACGACGAGTGAACGGTCCCGCACTGCACGTGATGGAAGCTCTGCCTCTGGGAGTCCCGTGTACCCACACGTCGGGGTTGACACCTCGGGCCTGGCTACGCTGCGCGCAACGGTCCTCGACCACTTGCGCGGCTTCGTCCCCACCGCGTACGCCGGCCCCGTCCCCGCCTTCGCCTTCGCCGCACCGGCACCCGCCGGCCCTTGCTATGCCCTGGCCGACGGCGGGGCCGCCGTGGGCAGACGGAGCGCCCGCGGCACCGGAACCTCGACCGCCGCCCGCCGCCCCACCGCCGACAGCGACAGCGCCCGCATGATGGACCTGGTCGAGCGCGCCCAGGCGGGCGAGGCCGAGGCCTTCGGGCGCCTGTACGACCAGTACAGCGACACCGTCTACCGCTACATCTACTACCGCGTCGGCGGAAAGGCGACGGCGGAGGACCTCACCAGCGAGACGTTCCTGCGCGCCCTGCGCCGGATCTCCACCTTCACCTGGCAGGGCCGCGACTTCGGCGCCTGGCTCGTCACCATCGCCCGCAACCTGGTCGCCGACCACTTCAAGTCCAGCCGCTTCCGCCTCGAAGTCACCACCGGCGAGATGCTCGACGCCAACGAGGTCGAACGCAGCCCGGAGGACTCCGTCCTCGAGTCCCTCTCCAACGCCGCCCTGCTCGACGCGGTCCGCCGCCTCAACCCCCAGCAGCAGGAGTGCGTGACCCTCCGCTTCCTCCAGGGCCTCTCGGTCGCCGAGACCGCCCGCGTCATGGGGAAGAACGAGGGAGCCATCAAGACCCTCCAGTACCGCGCCGTCCGGACCCTGGCCCGCCTCCTCCCGGACGACGCCCGCTGACCCCGCGTCCCCACGCGCCCCCCACACCCCGCTCCGACCCCGACCCCGTCCCCTCCACCGTCCCCGAGCGGAACCGTCCCGGCCCCCGGGGCTCCCCGCCGCCTTCCCGTCCCACGTCCCCTCGCAGCCCCTCCCGGGGCCCCTCCCCCCACGCCACCACTGCCCTCCCAACTCACAGTCGGTGACGCCCTCATGACGGACTGGTCCGATCATCTTTCGCGCGTAACCCAAGTGCCGCGCCGCTCGTTGTGCGACATGCAGGCTCCCTGTGGTCACGCCCTGCCCGCAGACACTCACTCGTTCGTGTGGATGCGCTCAAGGTGTGCAACCTTCCGGACCCCGAGGGGAGTCGACCGTCATGACGAGAGGAGGTGCCGCCAGTGATCGCGAACGTATCGGCGCACCGGCGGGCGAACGCCTTCGCCCAGGCCCTGGAGGACCGGACGTCCGAGGGCGCGGCGGCCGAGCAGCCCGAGGCCCCGGCCGAACCGGCCGAGCAGGGGCGACTGCTGGCCTTGGCGAGCGGGCTCGGCGAACTGCCGAAACCGCAGATGGACCCCGAGGTCAAGGTGGTGCAGCGAGCCCAGCTCGTGGCCGCCATGGAAGCGATGCTCGCGGAAGGAACCGCCGCCGCGGGCCCTACCGTGCCGGAGCAGCGGACGAGCGGCAAGGGAGCCCACCGGGCCTCCCCCCTGCGCAAACTCCGCCCCCGCTCCCGCTGGACCAAGGGCCTCGCCGCCGGCGGACTCACGGTCGGTGTGGCCGCGGGCGCCTTCGGCGGAGTGGCCGCTGCCAGCTCCGACGCCCTGCCCGGTGACTCGCTCTACGGGCTCAAGCGGGGCATGGAGGACATCAAGCTGGGGATGGCGGACGACGACGCCGACCGCGGCGGCATCTACCTCGACCAGGCCTCCACACGGCTGAGCGAGGCCCGCCGGCTCATGGAGCGGGGACGCTCCGGCGACCTCGACCACGAGTCCCTCACCGAGATCCGCCGGGTCCTCGGCGGCATGAAGCACGACGCCACCGAAGGCCACCGCCTGCTCCGCCAGGCCTACGAGCGGGACGGCCAGATCGCCCCCATGGCCCGGCTCAGCTCCTTCGCCCAGGCCCACCGGGACACCTGGGACGGCCTGCGCGAGCGGCTGCCCGTGCAGCTCGCCGACGTCGGCAGCGAAGTGACGGACGTCTTCGAGGCCATAGACCAGGACGTCGAGCCGCTCCAGTCGGTGCTGCCCCGCACCCCCGAGAAGGGCGCGGCCGGCTCCCCGAGCGCCGGCACCACCACCCGCACCCCGGGCGGCAGTCCCCAGGGCACCGACACCCAGCAGCCGCCCACGGCCGGGGCGTCCCCGTCGGCCGGCGGCGACTCCACCGGCCCGAGCCCCTCGGACAGCACACCGGGCTCCGGTACGGGCACCGGCACGGGACCGGGACAGGGCACCGCCCCCGCCCCGGACGGCGACACCTCGTCACCCGAGGACGACGGGCTCCTCGGCGGCGGCACGGGCGGAATCCTCAAACCCTCTCCGACGGGCTCCCCGACAGTCCCGCCGGTCGAGGAAGCGATCCCGGAGCAGCCGGACGTGACACTCCCGCCGCTCCTGCCGGGCCTGCTGCCAGGCCTCGGCATCGACAGCGAGGACGCCCGCTGAAAACCGGGAAGGGGCGCCCCCGACCACGGGGGCGCCCCTTCCGCCGTCCCGCTGTCCTCAGAAGAACACCGACCGGCGCTGCACCAGCAGCTTGTACAGCGTGTGCTGGATCTGCTCCCGCACCTGATCCGTCAGGTTGAACATCAGCATCGGGTCCTCCGCCGCCTCCGGCGGATGGTCACCCGTCTCGATCGGCTCCCCGAACTGGATCGTCCACTTCGTCGGCAGCGGCAGCATCCCCAGCGGCCCCAGCCACGGGAACGTCGGCGTGAGCGGGAAGTACGGGAAGCCCAGCAGCCGCGCCAGCGTCCTCGCGTTGCCGATCATGGGATAGATCTCCTCCGCGCCCACGATCGAGCAGGGCACGATCGGCACCCCCGCGCGCAGCGCCGTCGAGACGAAGCCGCCCCGCCCGAACCGCTGGAGCTTGTACCGCTCCCCGAAGGGCTTGCCGATCCCCTTGAAGCCCTCCGGCATCACCCCCACGATCTCGCCCGCGCGCAGCAGCCGCTCCGCGTCCTCCGCGCAGGCCAGGGTGTGCCCGGCCTTGCGGGCCAGCTCATTGACGACCGGGAGGACGAACACCAGGTCCGCGGCGAGCAGCCGCAGGTGCCGCCCCGCCGGATGGTGGTCGTGGACGGCGACCTGCATCATCAGCCCGTCCAGCGGCAGCGTCCCCGAGTGGTTGGCGACGACGAGGGCCCCGCCCTCGGCCGGGATGTTCTCGACGCCCTTCACCTCCACCCGGAAGTACTTCTCGAACACCGGGCGCAGCAGCGACATGAGGACCTGGTCGGTCAGTTCCTCGTCGTAGCCGAACTCGTCGACCTCGTACTCCCCGGTGACCCGCCGCCGCAGGAAGGCGAGCCCGCTCGCGAGCCGGCGCTCCCAGCCGCTGCCGGGACGGGCCGCCGGGGCCCCGTCCCCCGCTTCCGGGGCCTCCTCCGGCTCCGGGGGCCCGGCGGGCCGGGAGGGAGCCCGCAGCGGCGCCGGCAGGGCCCGTACGGCCGCCGCCTCGCCCTCGGCCCGGGAGGGCCGCCGCCGGGCCCGCGAACGGTCGTCGTCGAAGGGAATGACCTTGGCGTCCGCCATCGCTGTCCAGTTCTCCTCAGGCGCCGTCGTGGAAGGGGGGCGAAGCAGGGGAATTCGAAGAGGCGGGAGGGGCCGAAGAGGCCCGCGCGGGAGCGGGTACGCGCGGGGCCGACGGAGCCTCGTACGGGGTGGCGGGGACGGACAACCGGTCCGCGAGCCGGTCCACCGCCCCGGCGAGCACCTCCGGCGGCAGCAGCCCCGCTCCCCGGCTGTGCGCGAAGTCGGCGAAGGTCTCCGCCGTGGTGTAGCGGGGCGTGAAGCCGAGCACCTCGCGCATCTGGACGGTCGAGACGACCCGGCCGTGCGTCAGGAGCCGGATCTGCTCCGGCGCGAAGTCCGTCACACCGACGGCGCGCAGGGCCGAGCCCACCCAGGTGACCGCCGGCAGGAGCACCGGCACGGTCGGCCGGCCGAGCCGCCGCGCGCACTGGGAGAGCAGCAGCACCCCGTCGCCCGCGATGTTGAACGTGCCGCTGTTCAGGCCCGCCCGGCGCGACTCGTGCGCCACCAGGCGCAGCACGTCGATCACATCGTCCTCGTGGACGAACTGGAGCCGGGGGTCGTAGCCGAACACGGTCGGCAGGACCGGCAGCGAGAGGTACTCGGCCAGCGGGGAGTCGGCCCGGGGCCCGAGGATGTTCGCGAACCGCAGCACGCACACGGCCACGTCCGGGCGGCGCCGGGCGAAGCCCCGCACATACCCCTCCACCTCGACGGCGTCCTTGGCGAAACCGCCGCTGGGCAGCGACTTCGCGGCGGTGGACTCGGTGAAGACGGCCGGGTCGCGGGGGGCCGAGCCGTACACGTTCGTACTGGACTTGACCACGAGCCGGCTGACGCGCGGCGACTTCTGGCAGGCCCCGAGGAGCTGCATCGTCCCGATGACGTTGGTCTCCTTGACCGACGTACGGCCTCCGCCGCCGAGCGCCGTGCCGGTGACGTCCATGTGGACGACCGTGTCGACCTCGTGCTCGGCCAGGACCTTGGCGATGGCGGGGCGCCGGATGTCCGCCCGTACGAACACGGCGTCCCCCAGGGGGTGGGCCGGCTCCACGGCGTCGACGGCCACCACCCGGTCCACCTCCGGATCCCCCTGGATCCGGCGTACGAAGCGGCCCCCGAGCTGCCGGGCGGCCCCGGTGACGAGCACGACCTTGCCCAAGATCAGCGCCTTCCGTCCGTGTTCCGTTGGTCGCCACCGTAGCGCTTCCGGATCGAGGCGCAATAAAAACGTGGCCCTCCACCGAAAGGTGGAGAGCCACGCCTCACGCACGAAAAGCTGCGCTCGCAGCCGTCGCTTACTTCTTGTTGCGACGCTGCACGCGCGTGCGCTTGAGCAGCTTGCGGTGCTTCTTCTTGGCCATCCGCTTGCGCCGCTTCTTGATAACAGAGCCCACGACTACCCTCGCTCACTTCTTCTCACTCGGTGCGGGGCGTCTGGGCCCACACGACCTACGTCGGCCTAGCCTACCGTCCCGAGCACCGCGCTCGTAATCCGAGGGCCGGACTCAGCTCACCAACCGTTCGGCCGCGCGCTCGCTACGCGGTCCCCACCCCCACGAAGGACTCCCTCAGGTACTCGTGAACCGCCTGTTCGGGAACCCGGAAGGACCTGCCCACCCGGATCGCCGGCAGATGACCGCTGTGCACCAAGCGGTACACGGTCATCTTGGACACGCGCATCACCGAGGCGACTTCCGCCACGGTCAGAAACTTGACCTCGTTGAGAGGCCGTTCAGCAGCAGCCATGACCCACCTGTACCTTCCGCTACGCGACGCCCACCGGCTTCCCCTCCGGTGACTCTTCGTCGCCGAGCGCTCACGCCCAGACTAGGGGCGGGTGGTACGAGTGGGGAAGAGGAGCCACCTTCGGCTGTTTACCGTGACAGACACGCTCGATTGAGTACATAGCGCGTGAGGGGGCGGTAGGAGGCGGAGCGCACGCCGTCGTCCACCGGTACCGCCACGGACACCTGCCCCTCCGCCTCCCCGACGAACAGCGCGGGATCGTCCGTATCGGCGAGCCCGATGGCTTCAATACCCAGCTGACCTGCGCCGCAGACCCATCCGTGGTCACCGATCACCAGCTCGGGAAGCGGCCCGCCGGACTCGGCCGCGCTCTCGAGAGCGGCCCGGACGGGCAGCGCGGAGTGGGAATGCGCCCCCGGCACGCGCCCGTCGGGCGGCGGTCCCGGCTCCCGCACGAACGCGACCCCGCGTACGTGGTCGAGGACGTACGTACGTAGACCGAACCGGGTCGTCATGTCGACACATCTCCCCTGCGCGGGGGTGAGGACAGGGCATCCCGCCGACGACAAAGCGTCTGCGAGCGCGACGTAGAAACCGAGCAGACGGTGCGGATGACCGGTCCCGAACAGCACCGGAGCCCGCCGCGCCGCCGCCTCCCCCAGCCGAGCCGCGAAGGCGTCCAGCCGGCGCACCGTACGCTCCGGATCGATGACGTCGAGCCCGGACCGGTGCGCCGGATCGTCGGACACCCCGCACTTCTCGGCCATGAGCCGCAGCAGATCGGCCTCGCCCCACCCCCCGGCGGGATCGAGACCGAGCAGCACCCGCGGGTCCCGCGCCGCGAACAGCCGATAGCTGCGCAGGCTCGTCTCCCGCGTCGTCGCGACCGTCCCCGCCAACCCCGCAGCCAACAGATGCGCCCGCAGCGCCCCGGTACTCAGCACGGCCTCGATGCTGCCGCGAAACCACCTGCCGTGACGTCAAAACCCTTGCTTCGGACTCCCCTTGGCGTAACGGGCCGGGGGTACGGGTCAGGGCAGCAGTCCGCGCAGCGGGAACACCGCCCGGCGGGTGGCCAGCACCGACTGGTCGAGCCGGTCGGCCGGGTCGTACCCCTCGGCCCAGTCCCGGAAGCCGACCGGCCACCGCCCGTCCGTCATCCGCTCCGGCCCGCGCTGCCGGGTCCGCGCGTACACCTCGTCCCGCCAGGACGGCGGGATCACCGACGCCGGTTCGACCGGCGCGTGCGCCGCGATCCCCACCAGGTGCGTCCACGAGCGCGGTACGACGTCGACCACCGCGTAGCCGCCCCCGCCCAGCGCCACCCAGCGCCCGTCCGCGTGCGCGTGCGCCAGCTCGTGGCAGGCCTCCTGCACCGCCCGCTGGGCGTCCAGCGACACCGCGAGGTGGGCCAGCGGGTCCTCGAAGTGGGTGTCCGCGCCGTGCTGGGTGACGAGCACCTGCGGCCGGAACTCCGCGAGCAGTTCCGGTACGACGGCGTGGAAGGCCCGCAGCCATCCGGCGTCACCGGTCCCCGCCGGCAGCGCCAGGTTCACCGCCCCGCCCTCCGCCGGCCCGGCCGCTCCCGTCTCCTCCGGCCAGCCCGTCTGCGGGAACAGTGTCCTCGGGTGCTCGTGCAGCGAGATCGTCAGGACCCGCGGGTCGTCCCAGAACGCCGCCTGCACCCCGTCCCCGTGGTGCACGTCCACGTCCACGTACGCGACGCGCTCGGCACCGAGCTCGAGGAGGCGGGCGACGGCCAGGGAGGCGTCGTTGTAGATGCAGAACCCGGAGGCGGCACCGGGCATCGCGTGGTGCAGTCCGCCCGCGAAGTTCACGGCGTGCGCGGCCTCCCCCCGCCACACCGCCTCGGCGGCCCCCACCGACTGGCCGGCGATCAGCGCGGACACCTCGTGCATGCCGGGGAACGCCGGGTCGTCGACCGTGCCGAGCCCGTACGCCTGGTCGGCCCGCCGCGGCTCGGCGGACGCCGCCCGCACGGCCGCCACGTAGTCCTCGCGGTGGACCAGCCGCAGCGTGGAGTCCCCGGCGGGCTTGGCGGCCACGACGTCGACGACCCGGTCGAGCCCGTAGGCCCGCACCAGTCCCATGGTCAGGGCGAGCCGCACCGGGTCCATCGGGTGCTCGGGCCCGAAGTCGTACCCGGTGACAGCTTCATCCCACATCAACAGTGTGCGGCCGCTCATGCCCGCCACCGTATCGGGCGCCTCGCGCGCCGAACGACGTGGCGTACACCACCGTCACCAGCACGAGGACCATCGGCACGAGCATCGCGCCCCGGTGGCTCCAGGCGCCGCCGAGCGCCCCGACGAGCGGCGAGCCGATGAGGAAACCCACGTAGTTGAAGACGTTGAGCCGGGCGACGGCGGCGTCGCTGTCACCGGGGAAGAGCCGCCCGGCGGCGGCGAAGGTCTGGGGCACGAGCACGCTCAGGCCCAGGCCGAGCACGGTGAACCCGGCGAGCCCGGCCCACGCCCCCGGCGCCGTGGCGACCACCGCGAACCCGAGCGCGGCGAGGACGGCCCCGCCCCTCACCACCGAGGCCGCTCCGAACCGCCGCACGGCCGCATCCCCGACCGCCCGCCCGAGGAGCGTCGTCACCATGTACGCGTTGTACGGCACGGTCGCCAGCTCCTCCGAACCGCCGAGCACGTCCTGGAGGTACTTCGCCGACCAGTTGGAGACGGTGGAGTCGCCGATGTACGCGAAGCTCATCACGAGGCAGAGCGGCAGCAGCAGCCGGAACGGCACTCCGCC
>NZ_JAPSIW010000965.1 GCF_031178505.1 Streptomyces sp.
CCGACGGAGGTGCCGTCGCCCTCGGGGCGGCCGTTCCGCCACGGGTACTCGCGGGCGCTGAAGTAGCCGCGCAGGACGAGGTGTTCGCCGTCGGGCGAGAAGGCGCCGTCGGTGACCCAGGGCACCTCGGCGACGCGGCGGAAGACGTTGGGGCCGGAGGAGGAGAGCCGTTCGGGGCCGGCGTAGAGGCCGCCGCCGTCCTCGTTCTTGCTGGCGATGTAGACGCGGCCGGTGTCCGGATGGACCATCAGGGCCTCGGCGTTGCGGGGCCCGTCGGCGTACCGGACGGTGTACTGGCGGGCGGCGACGGTGCGGTCGCCGAGGGTCTTCGGCTCGGGGAAGCGGTAGATCCAGACGTGGTCCCAGGAGCCGTCGAGGTTGTCGCCGATGTCCCCGACGTAGATGTCCCCGTCGGGGCCCACGGCGATGGCCTCCATGTCGCGGGGGGTGCCGATCCCGGTCAGGGTCAGGGTCGCGACGGTCTTTCCCGTACGGGAGTCGATGCCGTGGATCCGGGGCGCGTCCTGGTCGTTGTGCGTCCAGTAGACGCCGGGGTGCGCGCGGCTGGCGGCGAGGCCGCTGGACTCGGTGATCCGGGTGTCCTCGATCGTGAAGTCCCGGTCGGGCTCCTGCCCTTGGGCAAGGGCGGGCCCGGCGGGGAGCAGGGCCAGGGCCGCGGCCACGCCGAGGGCACGGAGAGCAGATCGCATGCCCCCAGCCTGCCACGGTGCGGGAGGGCGGGGCGGGGGGCCGGCGCCCGGGGCGGTGCCCGTGGTCCGGATCACGTCGAGCGGGCCGAGGGCGTCCGCGATGATATGACCATGCGTTTTCTGTTCGTCGGCGACAGCATGACCATCGGACGCGCCGGCGACTGGACCTGGCGCTACCGGATGTGGCAGCACTTGGAGGCCACGCTGCCCGGCGCGTACGAGATCGTCGGTCCGCGCACCGCGCTGTACGACCCGGCGGCCGACGCGCCCGTCTCCGAGGCGTACGCCGACCCCGCCTTCCCCGCCCCGGCCCGCCGGCACCTGGCCGGCTGGGGGGAGGGCTGGCTGCACATGGCCCCGGTGATCGGGGAGACGGTCGCGGCGACCGGGGCGCAGGTGCTGCTGGTCTCCCTGGGCCTGATCGACCTGGGCTTCTACACCAACAGCGACCAGACGGAGGAGAACGTCCGGGCGTTCGTGACGGCGGCCCGGGCCGCCGACCCGCGGGTGCGGGCGGTCTTCCTGCCGGTCATCCCCAACGTCCGCGCCACCTACGACGCCCCGTTCGCCGCCGAGTGCGCCCGCTTCAACGACCTGCTCGCCCGGGCGCTCGCGGACCTGGACTCGCCCGGCTCGCCCCTGCTCCTGGCGGCGGTGCCGGAGTCGTACGACCTGGACACCGACACCTACGACGGCACCCATCCGGGCCCGACCGGGGAGCACAAGCTGGCCGCCGCCTTCGCCGGCGCGATGCACCGCGCCTGGTCGCTCGGCGGCCCCTACCGCCCGCTCGCCCCGGTTGGCGCGGAGACGGCGCGCGTCCAAGCGGCCCGGGTGAGGCGGTTGGCGAAGGTGGAGCGGGTGTAGGCGCCGATGCCGAGGACGACCTCCAGGGCGTCGCGCCGGGTGTGGCCGGCGGCCTGGAAGGCGGCGGGTTCGGCGTCGGTGAGCGCACCCGAGGAGGGAAGGACCTGGAGGGTGCCCTCGGCTGCGCCGAACGCGCCGACGGCCCGGCCGGGGCATGCCACAGCCCCGGCCGCTCACCCTGCGCACGGAGGCGCGCCCCCTCCGCCGCGATCCTCGACGAGTGGCCCTCCGGACGGAGCGCGGCCCTCGGCGCGGAGCGCGTCCGCGCGCCGTCGAGTCCGCCTCGACGCCCCCGCCTGGCTCGGCGGCGCGTGACCCCGGCCCCGGGGCGGGTGAGCACCGGTCCACCGGGGCCCGCGCCCACCCGCCCGGACGGGCCACGCGCCTACCAGGCGAAGGCCTCCGGGGCCGGGCCCGGGCCCGGGAAGATCTCGTCCAGGCCCGCCAGGACCTCTTCGGAGAGCTCCAGTTCGAGGGCGCGCAGGGCGCCCGTCAGCTGTTCGGGCGTGCGGGGTCCGATGATCGGGCCCGTGACGCCCGGACGGCTCAG
>NZ_JAPSIW010000250.1 GCF_031178505.1 Streptomyces sp.
AGGGCCTGTCCCCCGTCGATCTTCGTCACGCTGTTCATCGGTACCTCTTCTCCCCGGGCCTCCCGGGTCGCTGGAACGGGTGGTGGCGCCCCGGTGGGCGCCGCTGTGTGAGCAAGCCCACGCGAAGGCCGACGGCCTTGCCGGGCACGGGAGTTGGGTGGATCGGTGGGCCTCGCCCGCGGGGGGTGCGCCGGGGCGTCACCGCTTCCCGGGAACCGTCTGCCACGATGGGTCGCCGGGCGCACCCCGCCCATGCCCGTGCCTCTCCGACCGCGCCGCGGCCCCGGCGCCCGGACCGGGCCCCCGCCCGTCGTACTCCCGCCTCCCCCGTGCCCGTGCCCGGGGCGCGCCCCCCGGTGTTCTCGTGCCTTCCTTCCGCAAGCCCCTGTCCCTGTCCCTCGTGCGCCCGGTCACGTCCCGGCCCGCCGTCCCGGCCCCCCGGCCCGCCGGAGACGCCGCGTCGTCCTCCGGTGAGCGCTCCCCGTGGCGGTCGCTGCGCCACCGCGGCATGCGCTGGTGGGCGGTGGCCCACCTCGTCTCCAACACCGGTACGTGGATGCAGCTGACGGTGCAGAACCTGCTGGTCCTGCAGATCACCGGCTCCCCCGCGGCCGCCGGTCTGTCGATCTCCGCCCAGGCCGCCCCGGGCCTCCTGATGGGGCTGCTCGGCGGCGCGGCCGTCGACCGCTGGCCCCGGAAGCTCACCGCCGCGCTCGCCCAGGTGGTGCTGGGCCTGGTGGCCCTGGCCACCGCGGCGCTCGTCGCCCTCGACCAGCTGAACCTGCCCGTCCTCATCGGGCTCGCGGTGCTGACCGGCCTGGTCGCCACCGTCGACGGCCCGGCCTGCGCGCTCCTCGGCAACGACCTCGTCCCCGCGCGCGACGTGCCCTCCGCGATCGGCGTGGGGTCGCTCGCCCACGGCGCGGGCCGGCTGGCGGGCGCCGCGCTCGCCGGTGTCACCGTCGCCACGCTCGGCACCGCCGCCGCCTACCTGGCGAACGGCGTCTCGTTCTTCTTCGTGGCCGCCGTGATCCCCTTCCTCACCCTGCTCAGGCCCCAGGGCTCGGCTCCCGACGGCGACGGCGCGCCGCTCACCCCCGAGGAGGCCGACACCAGCGTCCGGGGCGGTCTGGTCTTCTTCGCGAAGCGGCCCCGGCTCGTCGCCCTGGCCGGTCTCAACGCGGTGAGCGCGCTGTTCGGCCGCAACTACTCGCTGACGCTCGCGGTCCTGGTCACCGGCCCGCTCGCCGGGAGCGCCGGTTCCTTCGGCGCGGTCTCCACGGCGCTGGCCGTCGGCGGCATCGCCGGCGCGGTGCTCGGTGCGCGGCTCCGCGCGCCGCGCGTGCGGCTCGTGGCGCTGCTCACCGCGGGCGGCGCCCTGCTCCAGGTGCTCGCGGGCGTCTCCCCGAGCCTGGCCTTCCTGGTCGTGCTGGCCCTGCCGATGGCCGTGGCCGAGTCCGTCGGGGACACCGCGCAGAACACCCTGCTCCAGACCGACCCGCCGCCCCGGATGCGGGGCCGGGTGCTCGGCGCCTGGAACAGCGTCCGCACCCTGTGGGGTCTGGCCGCGCCGCCCACCCTGGGCCTGCTCATGGAGGTGCTCGGCGCGCGCGGGGCGCTCGTCACGGGTGGTCTGGTCGTCGCGGCGGCCGTCGCGGCGGGAACGTTCCTGCACGGCCGCCGGAGCGCGGCCGGGGAGCCGGTCACGGTTCCCGTGCCGGTCCCGGTCGCCGTACCCGTACGGGTCGGGGCGGGGCTCCCGGCGCGGGGCGGGGCCGAGACGGGCGGGCGCCCCGGCGTCCCGGCGGAGCTCGAAGCCGCCGTCTGAGGCGGGCGCGCGGACGCCCGGGCGGCGCGTCACGAGCCCGCTCCCGCCGTGGCGGGCAGCAGGGTGTGAACCGCTTCCAGGACGTCCCCGGGGGTGATCCGCAACAGCCGGGGATCCGGGCGGCCGGCGTGCGGATCGCCCGGGCGGGCGGTGTCGTCGCCTCGGGAGGGGCACCAGAGGACGCGGTGGAGGCCGTTGTCGGGCGGACCCCACAGCGAAGGGGCGACCGGCCCGAACAGCACCACGGACGGGGTGCCGAGGGCGGTCGCCACATGGGCGAGCCCGGTGTCCCCGACGACGACGCAGCGGGCATGCGCCACGAGCCCGCACAGCGCGTCGAAGGCCAGGGGGCGGGGCACGCCGAGCACGGCGGCGGGGGGCAGTCCCGCCCGGGCGGCGACCGCCGTGGCCAGATGGCCCTCGCCCGGACCGGCCGTGACGACGACCGGAAGACCCGCGCGGTGGAGCGCGGCGGCGACGGCGGCAAACCGTGCCACCGGCCATCGGCGGGCGGGCGCCTGCGCGCCCGGGTGCAGGACGACCGCGCCGGGAGCGGGGGAGGCGGTGCCGGGCGGGGTGATCCGTACGTCGTCGGGGTCCGCCGGGCAGCCGTACCAGGCGGTCAGGGCGCACCAGCGGTGGCGTTCGTGGGCGTACGGGTCCCAGGGCGGGCCCTCCAGGCCGGGGAGCTCCGGGTGGTGGAAGGCCCACAGCCGGCGGGGGGCGAGGGAGGCGAGCAGCCGGTGGCTGGCGGGTCCGCCACCGTGGAGGTTCACGGCGAGGTCCGGGCGCCGGGCCTCCGCAGGGAGCGCGTCGGGGACGGCCCGGCCGGGCCCCGCGGCCGGCAGCAGCCGGTCGACGCAGCCGGTGGCGCGCGCCACTCCTTCGAGCTCCGGCGGGCCGGCGAGGACCAGTTCGTGCCCGGCCAGGGCCCGGCGCAGCGCGCGCAGCGCGGGTACGGCGGTCAGGAGGTCCCCGAGCCCGAGCGCGCGCAGCACGAGCACGACCGGACGGCCGGGCCCTTCCCGGCCCGTGCGGCCCCCACGCTCCCGGCCCGGCTCACCGCCACGGTGACCGAGGGGCGCGGTACGGCTCCCGCCACCCGGGGCCGGCTCGTCGCTCGCACGGCCGGTGGTGGCCCCACCGGCACGGAGGGCGGCGCCCGGGGCGCAATCCTCGCCACCCGGCTCCGGCTCGTCACTCGCACCGCCGACGGTGGCCCCACCCGCACGGAGACCGGCCTCCGGCGCGCGGTCTTCGCCGCCCGGGACCGACGCACCCCTCGGACGGCCGGTGGTGACCCCGCCCTCACGGCGGCCGACGTCCGGAGCGTCGCGGGACCCACCCGCACGGAGGCCTGCGGATGGGGTGCCGTCGGCATGGCCGGTGGTGGTCGCCTCCGTACGCGGCCCGCCCGTAGCGGGCACGACGGGACGGCTTGCGCCGCCCTGGACCGCTCCGGGGCGGCGGCCGGCGGTGCCGGGGGCGGCTCCCCGGGATGAGCGGCCGGATCCCGTACCGCCCGTGGGCATGGCGTCGCGCGGGCTCATCGGGCCGCCGGAGGGGCCGCCGGGGACGGGGTGTGCGCCGACCGGGCCGCGCGGTCGGCGAGCGAGGTGGTGGAGCGGCCGTCGAGGTACGGGAGGACCACCGTCTGGCCGCCCCAGCCGCGCAGGAGTTCCGCCTCGGGAAGTTCGTCGGGTGTGTAGTCGCCGCCCTTGACCCAGACGTCGGGGCGCAGGGTGGCGAGGAGCCGCTCCGGGGTGTCCTCGTCGAAGGCGACGACCGCGTCGACGCTGGCGAGGGCGGCCAGGACGCGCATCCGGTCCGCGAGGGGGGTCAGCGGGCGCCCGGGGCCCTTGAGGCGCGACACGGAGGCGTCGGAGTTGACGCACACGATCAGGCAGTCGCCGATGCGGCCCGCGCTCTCCAGGAGCCGGACGTGTCCGGCGTGCAGGAGGTCGAAGCAGCCGCCGGTGGCGACGACCGTGCCGCCCCGGGCGCGGACGCGGCGGACGAGGGCGGCGGCGTCCCCGGGCGGCGCCGGGTCGTGGGCGCGGCCGGCGCCCTCGGCGGGGGCTTCGCCGGTGGCGCCGACGGCGGCCGCGCCACCGGCGGCGACGAAGGCGGCGGCCGCGGCGACCGCCCGTTCCACCGCCTCCTCCGGCAGGGCGCCGTCGGCGAGCGCGGCGGCGGCCGTGGCGGCGAAGCAGTCGCCCGCGCCGCAGGGGTCGCCCGTGGTGGCGCGGACCGCCGGGACGAAGAGGGGGGCGGCCGCGTCGGCCCGGGTGAGCAGGGCGCCGCGCGCCCCGAGGGTGACGGCCACGTGGGTGGCTTCCCAGCGGGCCGCGAGGTCGGCGCCCCGGTCGGCGTGGGCGCGCAGGGAGGTGCCCGGGAGGCGGCTGAAGAGGGCCGCCTCGCCCGCGTTCGGGGTGGCGAGGCGGGTGCCGGGGACGGGTGGCCCGCCGCGTGGGTGGGGGTCCCAGACGACCGGGACCTTGTGCGCCAGGGCGCCGAGGGCGGTGCGCAGCACGTCGGCCGTGCCCCGCCCGTAGTCGGAGACCAGGACGGCGCGCGCGGAGCGGAGGACGTCCAGAACCCCGGCGTCCGGGGAGCCGGGGGTGCCGCCGCCCCGGTCGAGCCGGACGAGGGGCCGGCCGCCGGCGAGGACGCGGGTCTTCACCGGCACCGTGCCGTCGAGGGGCAGGCCGGCGAGGCGGACCCGGTCACCGAGGGCCCGGCGGGCGCGGGCGCCGTCCTCGTGGTCGCCGGGGCCGGCGGCGGCGACGAGGACGACCTCCCCGCCGTGCCGGGCGGCGAGCAGGGCGGCCAGCCCCGCGCCGCCGGGCCGGCGGCGGACCCGGGCGATGTCGACGACGGGCGCGGGCGCGTCGGGTGCGAGGCGGGTGGCCTCGCCCTCGATGTCCTCGTCGAGCAGGAGGTCACCGACGACGACGAGCGGTCCTCGGTTCATGAGGCACCTCCGAAGAAGGCGTACGGGGGTTCCTCCCGGCTGGGCACCCCGTCGGCCACGGCGGCCGTACCGGCGGGGGCGGCGGCCCGGGCGCGGGCGGTGCTCCCGCGGCCCGCGCCCGCCTCCCGCGCCGCCCGCTCGACCACGGCCGCGTCGAAGAACTCGCACAGCAGGTGGACGGCGACCAGGTGGGTCTCCTGGACGGTGGCGGTGGTGGCGCCGGTGACGCAGAGGGCGTCGTCGGCGGCCTCCGCCAGCGGGTTGGGGGCGGCTCCGGTCAGCGCCCAGACCGTCACGCCCCGGGAGCGGGCCGTGACGGCGGCGGAGAGCAGGTTGGGGCTGCGGCCGGAGGTCGACAGGAGCAGGAGCACGTCCCCGGCCCTGCCGTGGGCGGCGACCTGCCGGGCGAAGACCTGCTCGAATCCGTAGTCGTTGCCGATGGCCGTGACGCTGGACGTCTCCGCGTGCAGGGACAGGGCGGAGAACGCGGGCCGCTCGCCCTGGTAGCGCCCCACGAGCTCGGCGGTGAGGTGCTGGGCCTGCGCGGCGCTGCCGCCGTTCCCGGCCGCGAGCAGCCGCGCCCCGGCCGACAGGGCGGTGGCCAGCCCCTCGCCCCACCGGGCGAGCCGCCCGAGGTCGTCCTCGTACAGCCGCTCGACGGCCTGGCACACGGACCGGCAGTGGCGGCGCGCTTCCTCGTACGTCCGTGATTCGGTCATGGTGTCCGGCCGCGACGCGAGTGGTCCGGCCGCACCTCCTTCGGCTGTCCGGGCGGGGCGCCGGGTGTGCCCGCCGCCCCGGAGGGGGCGGTCACAGGGCTCCGGCGAGGGGCGCCTGCGCGGCGGCGACGGCCCGGTAGGACCGTTCGGTGGCGGCGGCCACGCGGGCCCAGGAGAACCGTTCGAGCACGCGCCGCCGCCCGGCCCGGCCGTACCGCCCGCGCAGGGCGGGGTCGGCGAGCAGGAGCCGTACGGCCGCCGCGAGGAGCGGGGCGTCGCCGGCGGGGACGAGGCGGCCGGTGACACCGTCGGCGACCGAGTCGAGCTGGCCGCCGACGGCGCTGGCGACGACGGGCCGGCCGCAGGCCATTGCCTCCAGCGGGACGATGCCGAAGGGCTCGTAGTCGGCGGGGCAGAGCACCACGTCCGCGCCGCGCATGAGCACGGGCACCATGGCGGGCGGTACCGCCCCGGTGAAGCGGATCCGGTCGGCGACACCGGTCTCCTCGGCGAGGGCGCGCAGGCGCCGGACCTCGGGGTCCGTGTCGAGCCGGTCGGCGGGCGGGCCGCCGGCGATGACGAGTTCGGTCCCGGGGAGCCTGCCGAGGGCGGCGACGGAGACGGCGGCGCCCTTGCGGGGCACGAGCCGGCCGAGGTGCAGCAGGCGGTGGCGGTGGGGGCCGCGGGGGGCGGCCGGGCCGTCGGGCCGGAAGGCGGCGGGGTCCACGCCGCAGGGCACGATGTCGGCCTTGGCGCGGGGTATGCCCATGGCGGCCAGTTCCTCGACCTCGTCCCGGCAGGTGGCGACGATCCGGTCGCAGCCCAGGCCGATGTCGGTCTCGTGGGCGATCCGGGTGGGCGGGCTGGTGTCGGCGGCGCCCTGGTGACGCCGCTTCACCGTGCCGAGGGCGTGGTACGTGTGCAGGAACGGCAGCCCGGCGATCCGGGTGGCGCGGAGGGTGGCCAGGCCCGACATCCAGAAGTGCGAGTGGACCACGTCGGGCGGCCGGGTGCGCCACTGGCGGGCGAGGTACCGGCCGAAGGCGTCCATGTACGGCAGGAGGTCGTCCTTCGGTACGGGCTCGGGCGGTCCCGCGGGCACGTGGTGCACGAGGACGCCGGGCCGCAGCGGGGCGACGACCGGCAGGGCGGGGTCGTCCCTGCGGGTGTAGACGGTGACGTGGTGTCCCCGGTCGGCGAGGCCGGCGGCGAGCTGGGCGACGTGGACGTTCTGGCCTCCCGCGTCGACGCCGCCGAGCGTGGCGAGCGGGCTCGCGTGCTCGGAGACGAGGGCGATGGAGAGGGGCGCCGGGGCGGGCAGGGGATGGGAAGTCATCAGCATGCCTCCGTGATGAGGCGCTCCCAGTCGTCCAGGAAGCGTTTCAGGCCGTAGCGTTCGAGGGCCGCCTGCCGGGCGCGGGCGCCGTCCGCGGCGGCGGCCTCGGGCTCGGCGAGGTAGTGGCGGGCGGCCCGGGCGAGTTCCTCCGGGCGGGTGGAGAGGGTCCCGGCGCCGGGCGGTACGGCTTCGACGGCCTCGGTGGTGGCGAGGACGACGACGGGCATGCCGAGGTGCATGGCCTCCAGGAGGGACAGACCGAGCGAGGTCCACCGGATCGGGTGCAGGTAGAAGCGGCGTTCCGCCATGGCGTCGTGGAGGCGCGCCTGGGGCAGGTCGGCGGTGCGGCAGCGGTCCTCGGGGAGGCCGAGGTGGGCGGCGAGGCCTTCGGTCCGCATGCCGAAGACGTCCAGGGGCGCCGCCTCCGCGAGGGCGGGGAGCAGGTCCGTGCCGACGAACCGGTCGCGCCGTACGGGTTCGTTGACGACGACGGCCGCGCGGGGCAGGTGTCCGGTGTAGCGGTGGCCGGGGTCGACGATGCCGTGTTCGACGACGGCGGTGCGGGTGGTGCCGTTGTCCCAGAGGAGCCGGTTGAAGTGGGTGACGTGGACGAGGGTGAGGTCGGGGCGGTCGGCCACGGGGTGCCGGCTGAGGGGGACGTCGCCGCGGGGGGTGTTGTGCTCGACGTAGACGGCGGGGACGTCCCGCCCGGGGCGCCGGCCGCCGAGCCACTCGGTGGCGAGCCGCTCCTCGTGAGGGCGCTGGAGGACGACCAGGTCGACGGGGGCGTCCCGGAGTTCGGCGGGCGGCACCTCGCGGACGGAGGCGGGCCAGGAGAAGGTCCGGGCCCGGCCGCGCCCGTCGGGGCCCCGGTCGGGGGTGACGGGTACCAGGTACGAATGCGGCCCCTGGACGAACGCCGTGGTCCAGGACCCGTGGACGTGCCACAGAAGGATGTTCATGCGGCGGTTGCTCCTTTCGAACCGGTCGCGGCCTCGGGGCGGGCGCGGCCTGGGGGCCGTTCACGGTCTCCGGGTGGTGGGGGGTCTGCGGTCGGCGGGGGCGGTCCTCACCGTCGGGGACCGGCCGGTGCCGGGCCGTGCGCCCGCACCCGGTCCGGGGCCGCCGGTCGGGGGCGGTGGTCCGGGGGCGGTCACGGTCGCCCGCGGGGCCGGGGCGGCGGAGGGCGGGCGGTGGTCGGCGCGCGCCCCGCGCAGCAGGGTGGCCACGGCGTCGAGGACCTCGTTGTCGGGCACCCCGTCGAGGCAGGGGTGACCGGGGACGGGGCAGACCCGGGCCCGGGAGTCCGCGCACGGCGCCTCCTGGTCGCCGAGCAGGACGTGGGGGACCCCGTAGGGGCGCCAGCGTTCGGCCGGTACGACGGGGGCGAAGAGGCACGCGACGGGCGTGCCGACGGCGGCGGCGAGGTGGGCGGGGCCCGTGTTGCCGGTGACGACGGCGCCGGCTCCGGCCAGAACGCCCGCGAGTTCGGCGAGTCCGGTGGTGGCGCCGCCGAGGTCGAGCGCGTGGCGGCCCGCGACCTCGGCCGTCCCCTCCCTCTCGCCGGGGCCGCCGGTGACGACGACCCGGTGGCCGGCGCGGTGGAGGGCCTCGGCGGCGCGCCGGGCCCGGTCCGGGCTCCAGGCGCGGGCGGGGACGGCCGCGCCGGGGTGCAGCACGACGTACGGGCCGGGGCCGGTGAGGGCGCCGGTGTCCGGCGGGGGCAGGACGCGCAGAGCGCCGTCGTCGCC
>NZ_JAPSIW010000251.1 GCF_031178505.1 Streptomyces sp.
TTCGCGACGGCCTGCGAGTACGAAGCGATGTACCGGGGCCGTGACGCCGTCACCCCCGCGCCCGCCTGGCGCGAGGGGCCCATCGACGTGCGGCGGCCGAAGAAGGCCTACCTGGAGATGAACGGCGGGATGGGCCCGTTCATGAAGACCGCCGGGGACTGCGTGCGGACGATCCTGCTGCAGTCGCTGGCCGAGGCGGGCGTCGAACCCCGCGATCCGCGCGTGCGCTGTGTGGTGCTGCCCCGGCTCAGCGAGGGCATCCTGCGGGTCACGCACCTCCTGCTCGACGAGCTGATGGACTGCGAGGCGGTCCAGTTGCGCGAGGACAGCGGACACCTGGGGGCGGGCGACGTACCGGCCGGCCTCGCCCATCTCGGCTCCCGCTACCCACTGCGCCGTGGTGACTTCGCCGTGGTGCTCGGCGGCGGGGGCGGCTTCACCTGGTCGTGCGCCGTGGTGCAGGCCGGCTGACGCCGTGCCGCCGCCCTCCCGCACCGGCGCCCGGCCCCGACGGCCCCGCCCTGCTCCGTGTGGACCGACTGTGAAGGACGTATCCCGATGACCCGACCGGTGGTGGCCGTCACGGCCGACACGACGGTGCTCAACTGGACCATCTGGCAGAACGTGCCGTCCGCCGTGCTGCCGCTCGCCTACGTGCGCAAGGTGGCGGACGCCGGCGGCTCGCCGCTGCTGCTGCCGCCGCTTCCCGACAGCGCCGCGGACGTGATGGAGCGGGTCGACGCGCTGCTGATGAGCGGCGGCCAGGACATCGAGCCCGCACGCTACGGGGCCGAGCCCGGCCCGCACGCCCTGCCGCCGGACCCGGTGCGCGACGAGGCGGAGCTGAGGGCGCTGGAAGTCGCCGAACGACGCGGCATCCCGGTGCTCGCGGTCTGCCGGGGCCTGCAACTGATCTCGATCTCCCGGGGCGGCACCCTGCACGAGCACCTGCCGGAGCACTCCCCCAGGGTGCCCGGGCAGTACGACGCGCGGCGCATCCGCATCGAGCCCGGTTCCCTGACCGGCTCGACGATGGGAACGTCGGCGACCGTGCACTGCCACCACCACCAAGGCATCGACAAGCTGGGGGCGGGGCTGGTGGCGACGGCCTGGTCGGAGGACGGTGTGCTGGAGGCCGCCGAGGACCCCTCGGCCCGTTTCCTCGTGGGGTTGCAGGCGCACGCGGAGCTGGGCGAGGACACCGTGCCGCTGTTCAAGGCATTCGTCGACGCCGCCCGCTGACCCCGCCCCGTCCCGGACGGCTCACAGCACCCCGGCGGCGGCCAGTTCGGCCTGCACGTCGTAGCGCTGCACCCAGGTCACGTCGTCGACGACGTGTGCCACGCCGGCCGCCAGCCGCTGCGAGCCGCCGCCGAGCGAGCCCAGACGGACCCGGGAGGTGTGGTCCAGACGCAGCTCCTCGTAGCGGCGCAGCGCCTCCCGCACCCCGCCCGGCCGGTCGCCGTGGTGGGCCAGGAGGGCGGCCAGGGCCACCGCGTCCTCGATGGCCTGGCTGGCGCCCTGCCCGTGATGCGGCAGCATCGGGTGCGCGGCGTCGCCGAGGAGAGTGGTGCGCCCGGTGCTCCACCGGGGCAGCGGTTCCCGGTCGTACAGGGTCCAGTGACCGGCCTCGGCCGCGGACTCCACGAGCTTGCGGGCGGTCGGCTCCCAGTCGGCGAACGCCCAGCGCAGGGCGGCGATGTCGGCGGCGCGGCTCCAGGACTCGCCGGCGGCGGCCGGACCGTCGACGTCCGAACCGTCGGCGAGGACGGCGACGAACGCCGTCTGCCGGCCGCCGCGCACCGGGTGCGCCAGGAGCCGGCCGGTGGGACCCGACCAGGTGAGCATCGCGTCGACGGGCAGGGCGGGGCCGTCGGCCGGAACGACGGCGCGGATCGCCGCGCTGCCGGTGAGCACGGGCCGCTCGGCGGGGGCGAGCGTGCGGCGGACCACGGAGTGCACGCCGTCCGCGGCGACCAGGACGTCGGCGCGGGCGTGGGTGCCGTCGGCGAAGTCGATCCGTACGCCGTCGGTGTCCTCGGTGACGGCTACGACGCGGTGACGCAGGTGTACGGCGGACGCGGGCACCCGCTCGGCGAGCAGGCGGTGCAGGTCGGCACGGTGCAGGGTGTAGTGCGGGCCGGCGAACCGGGTCTCCCAGGCGGCGCCCATGGGCTGCCGGGCGAGTACCGCGCCGGTGTCCCAGGCCCGTACCTCCAGCTCCTCGGGCCGTACGGCGTGGGCGCGCAGGCTCTCGCCGAGCCCCAGCCGGTGCAGCAGCCGGCTGCCGTTGGGCGCGAGGTGGATGCCCGCGCCGACCTCGGTGAGCACCGGGGCCTGTTCGTAGACGTCCACGTGCAGTCCGGCCCCGCGCAGGGCGATGGCGGCGGTCAGTCCGCCGATGCCGGCTCCGACGACCGCGATGCGGATCCTGTCCGGGCTCATCCGTGTCTCCTCGAGGGCAGCCGTGCCGCGCCGGGCGCCCGGTGGCGGGCGACGCGGTGGAGGGATGCGGGGGAGGCTCGTGAGCCGGGCCGCTCGCGGCGCGATGGGTCCACGGCCGCTGCGCGCACCGCTCCGGCGCCCGCCGCGATACGACGATAGGGCCGCCCCGGCTGCCTGGGGCGGCCCTACGACCGGGGCTCAAGCAGCCCCGGACCAGCGCTGCAGAGCCTGCCGCAGGTCCGCCTCGTCGGGGGCGGCCCAGGCGATGTATCCGTCGGGACGCACCAGCACGGCCTGCGGGGCGTCCTGGAGGGCAGGCTCCTCGTCGGCCCAGTCGCCGTCGACGACGTCGATCCGGTCGCGCCAGGGCGCGGCGGTCTCGCGCAGCGTGTCCGCGTCCGCGGCGGCGGAGGTGACGAGCAGGACGCCGCGGGCCGGGTGCAGGAGGGCGGCGACCGAACCGGGCCGGCCGTCGGCGAGTTTGAGCGGCAGGTCGGGACGCAGGCGCAGGCCGAGGCGCGGGTGGCCGCCCTCGCCCATGTCGTAGCGGATGTCGAGGCCGCTGACCTGTCCGGCGAGGTGGCGGGCGACGGCCGGGTCGGCGACCAGTTCCTGCATGACGGCACGCAGCGGATCCATCTCCTCGCCGCTGAGGTAGAGCTTGGTCTGGGCGCGAGTGTTGCGCATGAGCTGTTCGCCGACCGGGTGCCGTTCGCCGTGGTAGGTGTCGAGCAGCCCTTCGGGCGCCCAGCCGTTGATGGCCGCGGCGAGCTTCCAGCCGAGGTTGGCGGCGTCCTGCACGCCCACGCTCATGCCCTGCGCGCCGGCCGGCATGTGGATGTGGGTGGCGTCACCGGCGAGGAAGACCCGGCCCGAGCGGTACTGGGCGGCCTGGCGCGTGGTGTCGGTGAAGGAGCTGATCCAGCGGACCTCGGCGTCGTGCAGGCGCTCGCCGGTCATCTCCTGCCAGGCGTCGGCGATGACGTCGAAGGTCAGGCTGCTCTTGTCCTCCGGCGGTCGCAGGGCCTCGTTGTGGATGACGATGCGGTCGACGCCGTTCTCCAGGTTGAAGGCCATCACCATGCCGCCGGGCACGCGTTCACCGATGGGCCGCTGCCGCACGCCGGCCCCGACGATGTCGGCCATGTACATCCCGCGGGTGGCCTCCCAGCCGGGGAAGTCGATGCCGGCGAGCTTGCGCACCATGCTGCGGGCGCCGTCGCAGCCGACGAGGTACTGGGCCCTCTCCTCCCCGACGCCGTCGGGCCCCCGGTACTGCACGACGACGCCCTCGTCGTCGGTGCGGTAGCCGAGGACCTCGTGGGAGCGGCGGACGTCGACGCCGAGTTCGTCGAGCCACTCGCCGAGGATCTCCTCGGTGCGGAACTGGGGGATGCCGCGCACGCTGAAGTGGTTGTCGTCCAGCTTCGAGAAGTCGATGCGGACACCGCCGAAGTGACCCTTGGCCCACTCGACCTCTCCGAAGCGCTCCAGCAGGCCGCGCTGTTCGAACACCTCGGCGGCACGGCGGGTGAAGCCGACGCCGCGCGACTCGCCGCTGGGGGCGGGCAGCTTCTCGAACACGACGACGTCGACGCCGCCCAGGCGCAGTTCCCCGGCGAGCATCAGGCCCACCGGTCCGGCGCCGACGATGATCGCGCCCTTGGCCATGTCCTACTCCTCACACAGATGGCTGCCCCCTGTGGGCGGGCGCCAGGTCGACGGTGATCAGGCGAAGAAGTCCAGCAGGTACCGGGTGATCAGCTCCGGTTCCTCCTCAGGGAAGTAGTGCACCGAGTCCGCGGCCCGTTCGACGCGTACGTCGCCGGCGAGGGTGGGCAGCAGGTGCCGGAAGTACTCGTAGGTGTGGCGGGAGCCGATGCCCAGCACGGGGACGTCGAGCTTGCCGTAGGTCTTCCGGTCCTCGATGTCCTGGTGGTAGGCCTGGTACCAGGCGCAGGCGGCGCGGATGCCCTCGGGGCTGTCGTAGCGCTGCGCGTAGACGGCGCGGTCGCGCTCGTCGATCAGCGACTGGTCGGCCAGAGCGTGCTCGAACAGCCAGTCGATGACCTCGCGCATACGGCCGCCGTAGAGCACCTGCGGCAGGTCCCGGACCTGGTTGAACGCCCACCACCAGCGGGTGATGCCGGTGCCGGGGCGGGCCATGAGGCGCAGGTCGTAGTAGCTCTCGTCGGGGTGCGGGGTGTCCAGCATGGCGACCTTGCGGGTCGCCTCGGGGTGGTTGGCGGCGAACGCGAACGCGACCATGGCGCCCATGTCGTGGCCGGCGATGTGTACGTCCTGGTACCCCAGGTGCCGGACGAGGGCGTGGATGTCGGCGGCCATCGTCTTCTTGTCGTAGCCTCCGGTGGGCCGGGCGGAGCCGCCCATGCCGCGCAGGTCGGCCGCGATGACGTGGAAGCGCTCCGCGAGGGCGGGCAGCACCTTGTGCCAGGCCCACCAGGTCTGGGGGTAGCCGGGCAGCAGGACCAGGGGCTCGCCGCTGCCGCCGCTCACGTAGTGCAGGCGGGTTCCGTTGACGTCGGCGAGGTGGCTGCGGAAGTCACCCGGCAGGGACCGCGCCAGTTCCTCGTCCGTGGGGACGACCGGGCCGTGCTCCGCTGTCATGTGCAGGTTCCCTTTCTCGTGGTTCCCCTTCTCGCCCGGGCGCGCACGGGCTCAGGCGGCGAAGCGTGCCGCGTGCTCCCGCGCCCAGTCGGCGAAGGGCCGGGGCGGACGGCCGGTGAGGGCCTCGACGTCCTGGCTGAGCGGGACGGGGGCGGTGCTGGCCGCCCACAGCCGCAGCAGGGCGTCGGCGATGTCGTCCGGCATGAAGCCGGGCTTGTTGGCCCGCCAGACCTCGGGAGCGATCCGTTCCATGGGGATCTCCCGGCCGGTGGCCTCGGCGATGACGGCGGCCTGCTCGCGAAAGCTCAGGGAGGCCGGACCGGTCAGGTGGTAGGAACGGCCGCGCAGCTCGGGCCGGGTGAGGACGGCGTACGCGCACTCGGCGATGTCCCGCTCGTTGATCGGGTCCGCGAAGCTGTCCGGGTAGGGGTGGGTGACCGCACCGCGCGCCTTGAGGGTGTACGCCCAGGAGCCGGCGTTGGAGGCGAGGGCACCGCAGTTGAGGCTGGTGTGGGTCAGTGAGGAGGCGGCCAGGGAGCGTTCGACCGCGAGGTGGGGGGCGGCGATCGGGTCGCTGTCGGCTCCGGGGCGCAGTACGGCGTCGGCGGACATCACGGCGACGTGCTCCACCCCGGCGGTCACGGCCTGTGCGACGAACGCGTCGATGTGGGAGGGGTCCGCGTACAGGAACACGGAGGTGACGCCGTCGAGAGCGGCCGGGAAGGTGGCGGGGTCGTCCAGGGCGAGCCGCACGGACGGCACGCCCTCGGGCAGCGTCAACTTCTCGGGGGCGGCGGAGCCGGCCCGGACGGGCACGCCCCGCTCGTGGAGGGTCCGCACGAGCAGGGAGCCGACCCTGCCGCGGCTGCCGGTGACGAGCACTGTCATGACGGTTGCCTTTCCTGGTGGTCGCAAGGGGGCGGCCGCGGGCGGGGCTCAGGCGGCGGGGTGCCCGAACCAGCGGGTGAGTGCCTCGGCGAGGTCGCCGCCGTCGGGCGCGGCCCACACGATGTGGCCGTCGGGCCTCACGAGGACGCCCTGCGGGGCGGTGCGGTCGGCGTCCTGGTCGGCCCAGCCGCCGGTGACCACGTCGACGCGGTCGGCCCAGCCGCGGGCGGTGGCGGCCGCGGTGTCGTCGTCGCCGGTGAGGATCAGCACGCCGCGGGCCGGGCGCAGCAGTTCGGCGACCGTGACGCGGCTGCCGTCCGGGCGCTCCACGGCACGGGAGGGGGCCAGGCGCACGCCGAGCCGGGGGTCGTCGGGGCCGCCGACGTCGTAGCGGATGTGCAGCCCGCTGACGCGGCCGGCCAGGTGGCGGGCGGCCTCGGGCAGCTGGACGAGTTCGCGCATGACGGCGCGCAGCGGTTCCATCTCCTCACCGCTGAGGTACAGCAGCGACATGGCGTGCACGTCGCGCATCAACTGCTCGCCGACGGGGTGCCGTTCGTCGTGGTAGGTGTCGAGGAGGCCGTCGGGCGCGTGACCGCGCAGCACGGCGGCCAGCTTCCAGCCGAGGTTGGCGGCGTCCTGCAGGCCGACGCTGACGCCCTGGGCGCCGAGGGGCGCGTGGTCGTGGGCGGCGTCGCCCGCGAGCAGGACGCGGCCCTTGCGGTACTGCTCGGCCAGGCCGGTGGCGTTGGTGAGGGCGCACATCCAGGAGGCGTCGGCGTGGTGGATGTCCTCGCCGGTCAGCCGCTGCCAGGCGTCGGCGACCTCGGCGAAGGTGAGTTCGCCCTCGCCGTGGTGGGGCCGGACGCCGGGCTCGTGGATGACGATGCGGTCGACCCCGGGTTCGAGCGTGACCGAGAGGACCATGCCGCCGCCGGGAATGCGCTCGCCGATGGGCCGCATGCGCAGGTCGGCGCCGACCACGTCGGCCAGGTACAGGCCGCGGGTGGCCCGCGCGCCGGGGAAGGCGATGCCGGTCAGACGCCGTACGGTGCTGTCGCCGCCGTCGCAGCCGACGAGGTAGGCGGCGGTGTCCTCCACCGGGCCGTCGGGTCCCTCGAAGCGGGCGACGACGCCGTCGTCGGTCTGGTGCAGCCCGGTCAGCTCGTGGCCGCGCCGCACCTCCACGCCGAGTTCGGCGACCCAGGCGCCGAGCATCTCCTCGGTGACGGACTGGGCCAGGCCCATGACGCCGAAGTGGCTCTCCTCCAGCAGCGAGAAGTCGATGCGGATACCACCGTAGTGGCCTTGCTTGCCCCAGCGGATGTCGCCGAGCCGCTCCAGCAGCCCCCGCTGGTCGAACACCTCGGCCGTGCGGCTGGTGAAGCCCAGTCCGCGCGACTCACCGCTCGCGGCGGGCAGCTTGTCGTAGACGACGACGTCGGCCCCGCCGAGGCGCAGCTCGCCGGCGAGCATCAGGCCGACCGGGCCTGCTCCCACGATGATCGCGCCCTGTGCCATGTGGACTCCTCCTGCCGATGGTTGGGCACCAGGTAAACCCGGGCCGGTCGACGGCCGGTGGCGCGGGGCCGCAGGACGGCTCGAGCCCGCCGGGCCCCGGCCGGACGGGGACGCACGCGGAACGGCCCCGCCGGTCGGGGGAGGGCCGGCGGGGCCGTGTCCGGGGCGTGCGCGGGGCACGCGACGGTGGTGCGGTGTCGTCTTCCTCGGTGTCGTTCCTCGGTGTCGTTCCGCGGTGACGGGAGGTCAGTAGCGCACGCGCACCAGTTCGCCGTCGGTGCCGTTCGACTTGTTGGTGACGTAGAGCTGTCCGCGCGGGCCGACGGCGAGGCCGGTGGGCTGCTGCAGCTGGTCACCCGTGGGGATGTCGGTGACCTGCTTGGTCTCCAGGTCGATCTTCGAGATCAGGCCGGGCTTGGGCGGACCGGCCTGGAAGCCCTGGGTGAAGGACAGCGCGTACAGGTTGCCCGAGCAGTCCAGGGCCAGGTCGACCAGGTTGGTCAGGCCGGTGACGAGGACCTCGGGCTGCTCGCCCGGCGCCTTCTTCCAGATGCGGGCGGAGCCGGCCACGGTGCCGCTCATGTCGGCGACGTAGACGGTGCCGTCGTGGCCGGTGACGATGCCGGTGGGCACCGACTCGGCGACGCGCTGCGGGGTGGCGTTGGTGGGAACCACGTACTCGGTGGAGGTGGTGCCGTCGCGGTGGGCGCGGACCACGGTGTTGGCACCGGCGTCGGTGACCAGGTAGCTCGAGCCGCTGCGCGTGAAGCGCCACGGGTTGGCGTGGACCTCGCCGCCGTCCGGGTTCAGGCGGGTCTCGTGGTCCGTGAGGTCGGCCAGGACCTTGCCGTCCCGCGTGCGGAACAGGGTGCCGAGGGTGCCGGCGTCCGGGCCGAGGGCGGCGCGCGACTCGGTGGTGCCGCCGAGGTTGCTCAGCACGACGTATCCGCCGGAGTAGTCCGGGACGGCCTGCTCGGGACCGGAGGCGGAGACCGGGGCGCCGGGGGCGACACCGGTGGCGGTGGACGCCAGCCCGGTCGCCACGCGGCCCTTGAAGTCTCCCTTGACCTTGTAGACGGCGCCGGTGTTTCCGACGCAGGTCTCGCC
>NZ_JAPSIW010000966.1 GCF_031178505.1 Streptomyces sp.
AGATGATGGTGGAGCATCACCGCCAGGCCCTGACGATGACGGAGCTGGCGCCGGAGCGGGCCGCTTCCGTCCAGGTCAGGAAGGTGGCCGAGCGGATAGCCGCGGCTCAGCGGCCGGAGATCAGCGCGATGGAAGGCTGGCTGAAGAACCACGGCGGCCCCCGGGAGCAGAGCGGCCACGACCATCACGCGATGCCGGGCATGGCCACGCGGGCGCAGCTCGCGGAGCTGCGCAACGCGAAGGGAGCCGCCTTCGACGAGCTGTTCCTGAAGCTGATGGTGACGCATCACGAGGGCGCGGTGACGATGGCGGCCGAGGTGCTGAGCGAGGGCAACAACGTCCTCGTGGAGGAGATGGCGAACGACGTGATCACCCAGCAGACCGCCGAGATCAACCGGATGCGCTCGATGTGACCGCACCGGTTCCGGGCAGCGCCCGGCGCGCGGAGTCGGCGAGGGCCGCGGCGAGGACGGTGTCGAGCAGTCCGGGGAAGAGGGCGTCGAGGTCGTCCCGGCGCAGCGCGTTGAGTTTGGTGGTGCCCTGGTACGTCTGCCGTACGACACCGCTCTCGCGCAGGACGCGGAAGTGGTGCGTCGTCGTGGACTTGGTGACCGGGAGGTCGAAGTACGAGCAGCTCAGGGCGGCTTCGCGGTCGGCCAGTTCGCGCACGATCCGCAGCCGTACGGCGTCGGAGAGCGCGTGCAGGACCGCTTCGAGACGGATCTCGTCGCGGTCGGGGTGCGCGAGGACGCGGGGGCCGGGGGCGGCGGTCGACATGGGCGCGGCTCCACTTCATCGGGACGGTACTCATTGTACGAGACTCTTCGTAGTTTGACAGGCACCGTACTACGATGGGTATCGTACGAAGGTCCCCGAGGCATCCCCGAAACGGAGTCCGTCATGAGCGCCGCCCTGTTCGAGCCCTACACCCTCCGGTCCCTCACCATTCCGAACCGGGTGTGGATGGCGCCCATGTGCCAGTACTCGGCCGAGGTGTCCGGACCGGACGCGGGCGTCGCCGACGACTGGCACTTCGCGCACTACGCCTCCCGGGCCACCGGCGGCGCCGGGCTCATCCTGGTCGAGGCCACGGCCGTCGCGCCCGAGGGCCGGATCAGCCCGCACGACCTGGGCCTGTGGAACGACACGCAGACCGAGGGCCTGCGCCGGATCGCCGGATTCCTCAAGCAGCACGGCACCGTCCCCGGCATCCAGCTCGGACACGCCGGCCGCAAGGCCTCGACCGAGCGCCCGTGGGAGGGCCGCGGCCCGGTCGCGCCCGGCGGCCCCGGCTGGCAGCCCGTCGGCCCCAGCCCCGTCCCGTTCGCCGAGGGCCACCCGGCGCCGACCGAGCTGACCGCCGAGGGCATCCAGGAGATCGTCGCCCGGTTCGCGGACGCCGCGCGGCGGGCCCTGGACGCCGGGTTCGAGGTCGTGGAGGTGCACGGCGCCCACGGTTACCTGATCGGCGAGTTCCTCTCCCCGCACAGCAACCACCGCACGGACGCCTACGGCGGCTCCTTCGAGAACCGCACGCGCTTCGCGCTGGAGGTCGTCGACGCGGTGCGCGCGGTCTGGCCCGAGGACCTGCCCGTCTTCTTCCGCGTCTCGGCGACCGACTGGCTCGGCGAGGCGGGCTGGACCGCCGACGAGACCGTACGCTTCGCGCGACTGCTGCGCGAGCACGGGGTGGACCTGCTCGACGTCTCCTCCGGCGGCAACGGCGGCCCCGCCGACATCCCCGTCGGGCCCGGCTACCAGGTCCCGTTCGCGGCCCGCGTGAAGGCGGAGACGGACATGCCGGTGGCCGCCGTCGGGCTCATCACCGAGAGCGAGCAGGCCGAGAAGATCCTCGCGAACGGGGAGGCCGACGCGATCCTGCTCGGCCGGGAGCTGCTGCGCGACGCCTCCTGGCCGCGCCGCGCGGCCCGCGAACTCGGCGCCACGATCGGCGCCCCGGCCCCGTACGCCTGGGCGATCTGACCCGAGGCCCCCGGGCGCGCGGGCGCGAGTGTCGGCGGAGGTCGTTGTCGGTGGCCGGGTGCAGACTGGCCCGTATCCGCGACAACGGCGTCCTGGAGGTGGCAGCCATGCCCGACGTACTCCTCACCGTAGGCA
>NZ_JAPSIW010000252.1 GCF_031178505.1 Streptomyces sp.
CCCCCTCCGGGACCGCCCGCGCGTCGGGGCGGAGGGGCGGGCCGCCCCCCCCGCCCGCCGCGCGGGTGAGGAGCCCGCGGACCGCCGCGTAACCGTGCTCGCCGAGGTCGGCGGTGAACTCGTTGACGTACAGGCCGATGTGCTGGTCGGCCACCTTCGGATCCATCTCCTGGGCGTGCTCCAGGACGTACGGGCGTGAGGCCGCCGGGTCGTCCCAGGCCATCCGTACCGACGTACGGGCCGCGTCCGCCAGCCGCCGCAGCGTGTCCGCGCCGAGCGAGCGGCGGGCGACGATCGCCCCGAGCGGGATCGGCAGGCCGGTGGTCGACTCCCAGTGCTCGCCCATGTCGGCCAGGCAGTGCAGCCCGTAGTTCCGGTACGTGAAGCGGGCCTCGTGGATGACGAGCCCGGCGTCGACCTTGCCGTCCCGGACCGCCGGCATGATCTCGTGGAACGGCATCACGACGACCTCCCCGACCCCGCCGGGCACGGTCTCGGCCGCCCACAGCCGGAAGAGGAGGTACGCGGTCGAGCGCTCGCTCGGCACGGCCACCGTCCTCCCGGCCAGGTCGGCCCCGGTGCCGGCGTCACGGGTGAGCACGAGCGGCCCGCAGCCCCGGCCGAGGGCGCCGCCGCAGGGCAGCAGCGCGTACTCGTCGAGGATCCAGGGCAGCACGGCGTAGGAGACCTTCAGGACGTCGTGGTCGTCCGCGCCGCTCTCCGCCCACCCGTTGGTGACGTCGATGTCGGCGAAGGTCACGTCCAGGCGCGGCGCGCCGGGGACGCGGCCGTGCGCCCAGGCGTCGAAGACGAAGGTGTCGTTCGGGCAGGGCGAGTAGGCGATCTTCAGTTTCACGCGGGTGCCTCCACGGAGCCGGGACGGGACCCGGAACCGGATGCGGACCCGGAACCGGGGACGGTGTCGGGGACGGGACCGGTGGCGGCCCGGGCGTCCGGGACCGCCGCGAAGCCGGTACGGGCCAGCCGCCCGAACCCCTCCCGCAGCGCGGCCAGGGCCTCGCCGACGCGCCACGCGGCCCGGTCGCGCGGGCCGACCGTGTTCGACACGGCCCGGACCTCCGCGACGGGCACGCCGTACGCGGCGGCGGCCTCTGCCACGCCGAAGCCCTCCATCGCCTCGGCCGCCACGCCCGGGTGACGCTCCGCCAGCTCGGCGGCGCGCCGGGCGGTGCCGGTGACGGTGGAGACGGTGAGCACGGGAGCCACGGTGTGCGGCACACCCGCACCGTCCAGGGCGTCGGCCAGCGGCCGGGTCAGCGCCTCGGGCACCCGGTGCACGGAACGCCCGAACCCGAGCTCCTCGACGGCCAGGTACCCGTCGGGCGTCTCGGCCCCCAGATCGGCGGCCACGATCGCCGCCGACACGACGAGCGACCCGAGCGGCGCGCCCGGCTCGAAGCCTCCGCCGATCCCGGCGGACACCACGAGGTCGTAGGGCGCGGCGGCTCCCGCCACGGAGTCCGCGGGACGGGCCTCCCGCAGCGACGCCGTCGCCAGGGCCGTGCCCGTCGCGGCGGCGGCGGCCGCGGGGCCGACCCCGCCGACGAGCACGTCCACCCGCACGGCCCGGCTCGCGCCGGCCGGGAGGAAGGTGTGGCGGCGCAGGGTGAGGCCGCCCGGCAGGTCCACGGTCCGCGGGGCGCCGGGCGGCAGGCCGGCGGCGACGGAGTCCGCCTCCGCCGCCACGGCCGTCACGATCAGGATCCGGCGGGCCACCGCCGGATCAGGAGTCGGACTCAGGAGTCCTTCTTCAGCTGGAAGTGCCAGATGCCGGTCAGCTTCTTGCCGGTGTTCTCGACGATGGTCACCTGGGTGGTGTTGGTGCTCTCGCCGCTCTGGCTGGAGAAGAAGGCGCTGGCCGGAATGGTCCGGTACGTCTTCTTGTACGGCTCCGGCTCGGCCTGCTGGCCGCCCAGGAAGATGGTCCAGCCGTGGTCCGCGATCTCGGGGTCGACCCCGAAGCGGATCTTGTCGTCCATCGCCACGGTGATGGACTTCTCGGCCTTCTTGTTGAGGCACTGCTGGATCTGCGACTCCTTGATGGCCTCACCGCCGTTGTAGCAGGCGGCCTCGGAGTGGACCGAGTCGGTCCCGACCGTCACGGTCGCGAGCGGAGTCGGCTTGTCGCATGCGGAGAGGACGAGGAGGCCGGCGGAGACGGCCCCGAGGGCGACGGCGGCCCGGCGGCGCGAGCCGGTGAAGAACGCAACGGTCATGAGCCGAAGGCTATCGGGCCGCGCCGCCCGCGCCACGCGGGGGTACGGCGTGCCGCCACCCGGACCCCCCGGACACACCTACGCCACCCGGTTCGGCGTGCGGCCCTCGGCGCCGGGTCGCGGGCGCCGGGCCGCCGACAGCAGGCCCCGCACGGCGAGCAGCGCGCCCAGGCCGAGGATCGCGGCGGCGACCGCCATCCCGAGCGGGCCGCTCAGCGGCAGGGCGATGCCGATGCCGCCGCCGATCACCCACGCCATCTGGAGGGCGGTCTCCGACCGGGCGAAGGCCGAGGTCCGCACCTGTTCGGGCACGTCCCGCTGGATCATCGCGTCCAGGGACAGCTTCGACAGGGCCTGGGTGAGGCCCGCGACCGCGCCGAGGACGGCGACCATCAGACCGCCGAAGAGGACGGCCGTGCAGACGGCCGCCGTGAACACCGTCGTGATCATCGTCGCGATGATGGTCTCGGGGCGGTGGCCCCGGTCCCGCAGCAGCGAGCCGACCGCCGTGCCGCAGGCGTTGCCGACGCCCGCCGCCACCCCGACGATGCCCAGGGAGACGGCGGCGCTCTGCCCCGACAGCGGGTGCTCGCGCAGCAGGAACGCCAGGAAGAAGATGAGGAAGCCGGCCAGCATGCGCTGCGCGGCGTTCGCCTGGAGGCCGTGCAGGACCGACGGGCCCACCGTCCGCAGGCTGGGCCTGCGCTCCCCGTGGGTCAGCAGGTGCGCCCGCCGCTCGCCCTTGGCCGAGTCGACCTTGTGCGGCATCCGCAGCGCCCAGAACGTGCCGAGCAGGAACAGCGCGCACGCCCCGTACAGCGGCCAGCCGGGGCCCACCATCTGGAGTCCGGCGCCGACGGGGGCGGCGACGCCGGTGGCGAGCAGACCGGCGAGGGTGACCCGTGAGTTCGCTCTGACCAGGGAGAAGTCCGACGGCAGGAGCCGGGGGACGACGGCGCTGCGGACGACTCCGTACGCCTTCGAGGCCACCAGCACGCCGAGCGCCGCCGGATACAGCTCCAGGCCGCCGGTGGCGACCGCGCCCGACATCATCACGGCGAGCACCGCGCGGGTGAGCATCGCGCCCGCCATGGCGGCGCGCCGCCCGTGCGGGATGCGGTCGAGCAGCGGACCGATGACGGGGGCGAGCAGGGTGAACGGGGCCATCGTGACGGCCAGGTACAGGGCGACGCGCCCGCGGGCCTCGTCGGTGGGCACGGAGAAGAAGACGGTGGACGCGAGGGCGACGGTGATCATGACGTCGCCCGCGCCGTTCACGGCGTGCAGCTCGATCAGCTTGCCCAGCCCCGACTCGCCCGCGCCCTGCGCGTGCGTCGCCCGCCGGATGCCGCGCGCCGTACCGGTGAACGGCAGGTGCAGGGCACGCCCGACCGACCGGCCCGCTCGACGGAGCGGCCCGGCGTGCTCGTGGGACCGTGCGGCTGCCACTCCGTCATAGTGCCCCACGGGTGCGCCCCCCGAACCGTGGCGCGGCGGGTGGGGTCCCCGCCGGCCGGGTCCGCGGCCGGCGGCGCGAGCGCCCCGCGGCGGAGTCCCCGTACGGGCTGCCGCACCCGCCGGAACGGCGGCGCCGCAAGGGGAGTCGTACGGTTCGGGACCCGGGCGCCGCACGGCTTGTCGTACGAGTGGCGGCACGGTTCGGCACCGGTTCACCGGCGGGTCCCGCACGGGCCGGAGCCCGGGCGTGGCGCGCCGCCGGGCGTCCGCGATACGGGCCACTTGGGGCGGGCAGGTGGGCGGCGGCCCGCGAACGGGGTAGCGTGCGTAGCGCGCCACCGGCGGTTGCTCTCGGCCGCGCGCCTCTTCGGCATCCCGCAGAATGGATGACGATAGGTGTGCCCGAGACGCGCGAGACAGGTCGGGTGCGGACGTCGATGCGGCCCTCCGGTCCGCTCCGCCCGCCGCCCGAAGCCTCGCTCCCGCTCCTCGGCCGGCGCACCCGTGAGACGGCGTAGGAGAGAAGCGAGACCTGTGAGTGCTGCGACGACGCGAAGCCGTACCCCGCGTACCCCGCGTACCCCCGACCGCCTGTGCGCCGAGGCGGTAGACCTCGCGAGGACGGCCGCCGAGGAGGCGGCCGCACCGGGAGTCGTCGGCGAGTACGCCGGGGCCGTCGCGGAGGGCGACCGGGTCGTCACGCACTTCTTCGAGGCCCGTGAGCCGGGCTACCGCGGCTGGCGCTGGGCCGTCACCGTCACCCGCGCCTCCCGCGCCAAGAACGTCACGCTCGACGAAACCGTCCTGCTGCCCGGCGCCGACGCGCTCCTCGCCCCCGAGTGGGTGCCGTGGAGCGAGCGGCTGCGGCCCGGCGACATGGGCCCCGGCGACCTGCTGCCCACCGAGCAGGACGACCTGCGCCTGGAGCCGGGGTACACGGGCGAGGACGCGCCGCCGCCGAACTCGGCCGTCTCCGAGGAGATGGCCGAGCACCTCGACGCCGAGGACGCGGAGATCACCGACCGCACCCCCTCGCGGGGTGCCATCGCCTCGGTCGCCGAGGAGCTCGGCATGCGCCGGGCGCGGGTCCTCTCGCGGTACGGGCTCCACGTGGCGGCGGACCGCTGGGACGAGGCGTTCGGCGCGAAGACGCCGATGGCGCAGGCCGCGCCCGCGTCCTGCGAGTCCTGCGGCTTCCTGGTGCCGCTGGCCGGTTCGCTGCGGCAGGCGTTCGGCGTGTGCGCCAACGAGTTCTCGCCGGCCGACGGCCGGGTCGTCTCCCTGTCGTACGGCTGCGGCGGCCACTCGGAGGCCGCGGTCATGCCGAAGCCCCCGCGTCCGGCGCCGCCGGTCCACGACTCGATGGCCGCGGACGTCTTCCCGCTCCGCCCCTCCAAGGACTCCGGCTCCACGACGGAACCCGACGCGACCTCCGAGGACCTCGGCCACTCCTGACCCCCCGCGCGGCGACCTCCCGGCATCGCGCCGGGGGCCGTCGGGAGTCGCCCGGTGACGGGCCGCGGGGTGGTGGCGGGCGCGGTACCTTCGGGCCCCGGTGTACTCACCGGTCCGCACCACACACCACCCCGCAGAGTGGAGTCAGACGTGAGCGTCAGCGTCCGGACGACGACCGACGGAAGCGATCCCTTCGGCACCGCACGGCTCCGGCGGGGCGTGCTCGACGCCTGGGCGGCCTCGCCCGCCCGGTTCCGCGAGGACGCCAACGCCGAGGAGGACCTCGCCCTCGGCGGCTACCGCGACCGCCTCGTCGTCGAACTCGCCCAGAACGCCGCCGACGCCGCCCACCGGGCCGGCGTCACCGGCCGCCTCCGCCTCACCCTGCACCCGGCGGGCCCGGACGGCCCCGCCGTCCTCGCCGCCGCCAACACCGGCGCCCCGCTGGACGCGGCCGGCGTCGAGTCGCTGTCCACCCTCCGCGCCTCCGCCAAGCGCGAGCACGGCCCCGGCGCCGTCGGCCGCTTCGGCGTCGGCTTCGCCGCCGTCCTCGCCGTCAGCGACGAGCCGGCCGTCCTGGGCCGCCACGGAGGCGTCCGCTGGTCCCTCGCGGAGGCCCGGGGACTCGCCTCGGACGTGGCCCGCCGCAGCCCGGGCCTCGGCGACGAACTGCGCCGCAGGGACGGCCACGTACCGCTGCTGCGGCTGCCCCTGCCCGCCGAGGGCACCGCCCCCGAGGGGTACGACACCGTCGTCGTCCTCCCGCTCCGGGACGCCGCCGCCCAGGCCCTCGCCGAAGGCCTCCTCGCGGCCGTGGACGACACGCTGCTGCTCACCCTTTCGGGTCTCACCGAGATCGTCGTGGAGACGGCCGGGACCGTACGGACCCTCACCCGCGCCGAGCGCGACGGTTACGTGCACATCGACGACTCGGCGTCCGGTGCCCACCGCTGGCGGACCGTCACCCACGGCGGCCCGCTCGACGCGGACCTCCTCAAGGACCGCCCGGTCGAGGAGCGCCTGCGCCCCGACTGGTCCGTCACCTGGGCGGTCCCCGTCAACGACGACGGCACTCCCCGCTACCCCCGCAGCGCCCCCGTGGTGCACGCCCCGACGCCCACCGACGAACCCCTCGGCATCCCCGCCGTCCTCATCGCCTCCTTCCCGCTCGACACGGCCCGCCGGCACGTGGCGCCCGGCCCGGTGACCGAGTTCCTCGTGCAGCGCGCGGCCGACGCGTACGCCGAACTGCTCGCCGACTGGCGGCCGGTGACGCCCGCCGCGCTCGACCTCGTCCCGGGCCCGCTCGGCAAGGGACACCTGGACGGGGCGCTGCGCGAGGCGATCCTCGACCGGTTGCCCCGGGTGGCCTTCCTGGCCCCGGCCGTGCCCTCCGAGTTCCTGCCGGCGCTCCGCCCGGTCGAGGCGGAGGTCGTGGAGGGCGCGGGCGCCGAGACCGTACGGGTGATGGCCGAGGTGTTCCCGACGCTGCTGCCGGCGGGGCTCGAGCGGCGGCCCGAGCTGCGGACGCTCGGCATCGGCCGGGTGCCGCTGACCGAGGCCGTCGACCGGCTCGCCGGGGTGGACCGGCCGGCGGCCTGGTGGTGGCGGCTCTACGACTCCCTCGCGGGCGTCGACCCCGACCGGCTGACGGGCCTGCCTGTGCCGCTCGCCGGCACCGGCGAGGACGGCGCCCGGGTCCGTACCGCCATCGGCCCCCGCCAGGTGCTGCTGCCGCAGGACCGCACGCCCGCGGAGCTGACCCGGCTCGGCCTGAAGGTGGCGCACCCGGACGCGGCGCACCCGCTCCTGGAGAAGCTGGGCGCCCTTCCCGCGACGCCCCGCGCCGTCCTGACCACCCACCAGGTGCGGCTGGCGGTCGCGGCCTCGCTCGACGTGGGCGAGGTGTGGGACGAGGACGTGGACGCGCCGGACGCCGAGGAGCTCGCCGAGACCGTCCTCGGCCTGGTCCGGGACGCGGAGCTCGAACCGGGCGACGAGCCGTGGCTCGCCGCGCTCGCCCTGCCCGACGAGGACGGCGAGCTCACCCCGGCGGGCGAACTGGTGGTGCCCGGTTCGGCCTTCGCCGCCGTCATGCGCGAGGACGAACTGCCCTTCGTGGACGCCGACCTCGCCGCCCGCTGGGGCGAGAAGCCGCTCGCCGCCTGCGGTGTCCTCGCGAACTTCGCCCTCGTCCGCACCACCGACCTCGTCCTCGACCCGGACGAGGTGGAACCGCGCGAGGGCGACTACCCCGAGCCGGACGACGCCGGGCTCCTCGACGCCGTCGACGTGTGGTGCGAGGACGTCCTGGACCGGCTGCCGATGACCCCGGTGCCGCCGGTGGCGACGGAGATCGTGGCCGTCCGCGACCTGGACCTGGTGGACGACGACGCCTGGCCGCAGGCCCTGGCACTGCTCGCCCGCCCGCCGCTGCGGGACGCCCTGATCCAGCCCGTGCGGGTCCTGCTGCCCGACGGCACCACGGAGAACGTCCGCTCGTACACCGCCTGGTGGCTGCGCGACCACCCCGTGCTGGACGGCCGGCGGCCCGCCGGACTGCGCGCCGCCGGCACCGACCCGCTCCTCGTCGGCCTGTACGACTCCGCCGACGCGACCGGCTTCGACGACGAGCAGGTCCTGCGGGCGCTCGGCGTCCGCACCTCCGTCGCCGCGCTCCTGGACGAGCCGGGCGGTGCGGCCGAACTCCTCGGCCGCCTCGCGGACCCCTCCCGCGAGGTCACCGGCGCCCAGCTGCACGCCCTCTACACGGCCCTCGCGGATCTGGACCCGGAGCAGGTGACCCTGCCGGACGAGCTGCGCGCGGTCGTCGACGGCGAACTCGTCGTGGTGGACGCCTCGGAGGCGCTGGTCGCGGACGCCCCGGACCTCCTGCCGCTCACGGCCGGCCTGCCGCTGCTGCCGGTCTCCCCGTCCCGGGCGGCCGACCTGGCGGACCTGCTCCAGGTGCGGCGCCTGAGCGAGACCGTCGACGCCGAGGTGACCACGGTCGGCGAGGAGCACGAGGTCCCGGCCGCCGTCCACGCCCTCCTCGGCCCGGCCACCCCCGCCACGTACATCGAGCACGAGGAGCTCCGCGCGGCCGGCCGTGAACTGGACTGGCGCCTCACCCCCGACGGCGTGCTCCACGCCGCCACCCTGGAGGGCGTCGCCGCCGGCCTCGCCTGGGCCACCGCCCAGTGGCCCCGCCGCTTCGAGGTCGCCGCGCTCCTGGAGGACCCCTCCCGCACGGCGGAACTGGCGAGGGACCGCTGGTTCGACTAGGGGCGTCTCGCCGCTTCCTGATCCGGCCTGATCGACAAGACACGAGCGGGGCGCCCCGGCGCGGGGAAGCCCGCCGCCGACCGATGAGTTTCCGGCGGGCTGCCGGTCTCACCTGCCAGAAGCCCGCCACCGGGCG
>NZ_JAPSIW010000253.1 GCF_031178505.1 Streptomyces sp.
GCGTGGTCGGCGAGGTGGCGACGGAGCGGTCCGAAGAGCGTCTCACCGGACTGCGCCACGCCGCCGCCGATCACCACGAGGTCGAGCTCGACCAGGGCCGCCGTGGCCGCGATCGCGGCGGCCAGGGCTTTTCCGGCCCGGTCGAAGGCCGCCCGTGCGCCCGGATCGCCCGCGCGGGCCGCGATCGCGGCCGCCGCGGCCGTCGGGGCGGTGCCGGGCGGCGGGGTCCACCCGGATTCCAGGGCGTGGGCGGCGATGGCGGGGCCGGCGGCGAAGCGCTCCACACAGCCCCGGGCGCCGCACGGGCAGAGGGGCCCGTTCTGGTCCACGGTGATGTGCCCGATGTGACCGGCGTTACCCGTGGTGCCCGCGTGGAGTCTGCCGCCCAGGATCAGGCCGCCGCCGACACCTGTGGAGACGACCATGCACAAGGCGTTGTCCACGCCTCGGGCCGCCCCGGCCCAGTGCTCGGCCGCCGCCATCGCCACCGCGTCGCCGACGAGGACCGGGCGGATCGCGGACGGCACCCGGGGGTGCGCCCGCACGCGCTCGACCAGGGGAAAGGCGCGCCAGGCCGGGATGTTGACGGGGCTGACCGTGCCGGCGGCGGTGTCGACGGGGCCCGCGCTGCCGATGCCGAGGCGGGTGAGGCCGTCCCAGGCGGGGTGCGCGGCCAGCCCGTCCAGGACGTGGAACACCGCGGCCATGAGGTCCTCGGCGGACCCCTGGGCGGGAGTGGCGTGCTGCGCCCGGGCCACCAGACGCCCCTTCCGGTCGACCAGAGCCCCGGCGATCTTCGTGCCGCCGATGTCGAGCGCTCCGTACACCCTCGTGTTCATCGTCGCGTTCCGCCTTTCCGTGGACGAGAAGAGGAATGGGTCCTTGTGTGCGACGTACTGTCACCCGAGGTGACAACGTTGTCCAGTTAACGGGTTAAGTTAACCCCGAGTTTAGTAAAACCCTCTCCTCCGACGGTGTCCGGCCTGGACGGCACCACGGAATCCCCGCGATGCTCGCCCCTGTTGTCAGCCCCTGAACGAAGGACTCTGCCGCCGTGAGTGATTTCCCGGCCTTTCCGCCCGGCTTCGAGTTCGGCGCCGCCACCTCCGCGTACCAGATCGAGGGCGGGACGCGGGCGGACGGGCGCGGGCCGTCGATCTGGGACACCTTCACCCGCCGCGGCGGCGCCGTCCTGGACGGCACCAGCGGGGAGACCGCCTGCGACCACTACCACCGGCACCGGGAGGACGTCGCCCTCCTCGCAGGGCTCGGAGTCGACACGTACCGCTTCTCGGTCGCCTGGCCCCGGATCCAGCCCACGGGCAAGGGGCCGGTGAACACCCCGGGGCTCGCGTTCTACGAACGGCTGGTCGACGACCTGCTGGAGGCGGGGATCACCCCCGTCGTGACGCTCTACCACTGGGACCTGCCCCAGGCGCTGGAGGACGGTGGCGGCTGGCGGGTACGGGACACCGCCGAGCGGTTCGCGGAGTACGCGGAACGGGTGGCGGGGCGGCTCGGGGACCGGGTCCCGCGCTGGATCACCCTCAACGAGCCCTGGTGCAGCGCCTTCCTCGGGTACGCGAACGGGGAGCACGCGCCCGGCGCGGCCGAGGGGACACCTGCGCTCGCCGCCGCCCACCACCTGCTCGTCGGCCACGGCCTCGCCCTGGGCGCGCTGCGGGCCGCCGGCGTCCGGGAGGCGGGCATCGCCCTCAACCTGGACCACGTGACACCGGCCGGCCCGGGCCCCGCCGACGCGGCCGCCGCCCTGCGCGCCGAGACGCAGCGCAACCTGATGTGGACCGAGCCGCTGCTGAAGGGCCGGTACGCGGCCTCGGAGGCCGACACCTGGGGCGAGCTGATCGAGCGTCAGGCGTTTCGCCGGGACGGGGACCTCGCGCTCGTCTCGGCCCCGCTCGACTTCCTCGGCATCAACTACTACACCCCCTCGACCGTCCGCGCGGCGCCCTGGCGCGAGCCCGATCCGTCCCGCCGCACGGCGGCCGACAACCGCTTCGAGGCGGTGCCCGTCACAGGCGTGCGTCACACCGCCATGGGCTGGCCGGTCGTGCCCGGCTCCCTGTACGCGCTCCTGACCTCGCTCAGGGACCGCTACGGCGCCGCCCTCCCGCCGGTCCACATCACGGAGAACGGCTCCGCCGAGTACGACGTCCCGGGGCCCGGCGGCGTGGTGGACGACGCCGACCGCGTCGCCTATCTGGACGGCCATCTGCGGGCCGTCGCCGAGGCGGTCGCGGACGGTGTCGACGTGCGCGGCTACATGGCCTGGTCGCTCCTGGACAACTTCGAGTGGGCCTACGGGTACAGCCGGCGGTTCGGGCTCGTCCACGTCGACTTCCCGACCGGGACGCGCACCCCCAAGGCCTCGTACCACTGGTACCGGTCGGCGATCGGGGCGGCGCGGCGCGGGCGGCCCGTCCGGCCCTGAGCGCGTCAGGGCCGGACGGGGGCAGGTCAGGGCAGCGGGGTGCCGCCCGTCGCGTTGACGATCTCTCCGGTGATGTAGCTCGCCGCCGGTGACGCGAGGAAGACGTACGCGGGCGCCATCTCGGCCGGCTGGGCCGCGCGCCCCAGCGGTGACTGGGCGCCGAAGTCCTTGACGTCGGGCATGGTGGCCGGGATCAGCGGGGTCCAGACGGGGCCGGGAGCGACGGCGTTCACACGGATGCCCCGCTCGGCCACCATCTGGGCCAGGCTGTGGGTGAAGGAGATGATGGCCGCCTTCGTCATCGCGTAGTCGAGCAGGTGGGGGCTGGGCTGGTAGCCCTGCACCGAGGTGGTGTTGATGACGCAGCCGCCGCGGGGCATGTGCGCGAGGGCCGCGCGGGTCAGCCAGAACATGCCGTAGAGATTGGTCTTCATCACCCGGTCGAACTGCTCCGTGGTGATGGCCTCGATGCCGTCGGGCTGGGCCATCTGGTACGCGGCATTGTTGACGAGGAGGTCGATGCGGCCGAACTCGCCCACCGCCCGCTCGATCAGGTCCCCGCACTGCCGCTCGTCGCGGATGTCGCAGGCGACGGTCACGGCGGTGCGCCCGGCCTCGCGGACCAGCCGGGCCGTCTCCGCCGCGTCGTCCCGCTCCTCCTCCAGGTGGGTGAGGACCACGTCCGCGCCCTCGCGGGCGAACGCCAGGCACACGGCCCGGCCGATGCCCGAGTCCCCGCCGGTCACGACCGCCACGCGGCCGCGCAGCAGATCGTGCCCCCGGTAGGACTCCTCCCCGTGGTCGGGGCGCGGGTCCATGGCCTCGGTCGTCCCGGGGTGTTCCTGTTCCTGCTCCGGCTGCGGCGGGCGGGGGTGCCGCGTCTGCGGGTCGGGGACGCGCGTCTCTTCGTCGGGGGACATCCCTTGCTCCTGGTCTCCTCGCTCGGCAGTACAGGGGTTCGACTACCCGGGGGCGGCCGGGGCATCCCCCCTCGTGCGGGTTTCGCCTGATCGGGGGACCGGGTCGCCGCCCCGGCAGGTCCGGCCCGCGTACGTCGGGCGGGCGCGGGTACCCGCTGCGGCATGGTGGATCGCAATGCCCCTCGTGAACCCTTGCCGGAACCGCCCGAGCCGTCGCCCGGGCGCCGCACGCCGCCGGAGCCCCCCGAACCGGAGCCGTCACGGCCACCGGAGCGCTCGGCGGCGGAACCGCGGCGCGAGTCCGGGGCGCCCCCGGCCCCCCAGGACGTCGGGCCGGGCCCCGAGGTCGAGGAGCGTGCGCCCGACTCGCCGAGCGAGCTGCCGGGTCGTTCCTGGCGCGCGATCCTCAAGGGGTCGGTGCGCGAGTTCGCCTCCGACGAGCTGACGGACCGGGCCGCCGCCCTGACCTACTACGGCGTCCTGTCCGTCTTCCCCGCGCTGCTCGTCCTGGTCTCGCTCCTCGGCATCAGCGGCCGGTCCACGACGGACCGGGTCCTGGACAACCTGCGCGAGCTGGCGCCGGGCCCGGCCCGGGACGTGCTCGGCCGGGCCGTGGAGAACCTGCAGGGCCATACCGGCACCGGAGCCGTCATGGTCGTCGTCGGCCTGGTGGTGGCCCTGTGGTCGGCCTCCGGGTACGTCGGGGCCTTCATGCGCGCCGCCAACCAGGTGTACGACGTGCCCGAGGGCCGCCCGATGTGGAAGGTGCTGCCGCTGCGCCTCGGGCTGACCGCCGTACTGATGCTCATGGCGACCGCGAGCGCCCTGATCGTGGTCTTCACCGGGGACGTGGCGCGGCGGGCCGGCGATCTGCTGGGGGTCGGCGACACCGCCCTGACCGTGTGGTCGATCGCCAAGTGGCCGGTGCTCGTGCTGCTCGTGGTGGTGATGATCGCCCTGCTCTACGGGGCGAGCCCGAACGCCAGGACCGGTGGCTGGCGGTGGATCACGCCCGGCAGTGTCCTCGCCCTGGTGATCTGGATGGCGGCCTCGGCGGGCTTCGCCCTCTACGTGGCCGAGTTCGCCTCGTACAACAAGACCTACGGGACCATGGCCGGTGTCATCGTCTTCCTGGTGTGGCTGTGGATCAGCAACCTGGCGGTGCTCCTGGGCCTGGAGTTCGACGCCGAGACGCTGCGGCAGCGGGCGGTCGCGGGCGGGATGCCGCCGGACGAGGAGCCGTACGTGGAACCGCGTGACACCCGCTCGTGGAGCGAGGAGGACGTGCGTTCGTTCCGCAAGCCCTGAGCGCCCTCCGCCGGTCCTGAGGAACGCCGATCCGCGGGCCCCGGCGCCGGGGCGGCGACGAGGGCCGGTGCCCACCGCCGGGAAGCGGGGGCACCGGCCCTCTCGTCGCACGTCAGGTCACCGGTTCCGGGCCGGGGCCCGGCGGGGGCAGCGGGCCGGGCTGCGGGAACGGATCCGGGGCCGGGCCCGGGGACGGCGGGTCCGGCTCGGGCTGCGGCGGAGCCGGCGGGACGGGATCGGGGCCGCCGGGACCGGGTCCCGGTCCGGGAAGCGGGCCCGGCCCGGGGCCGGGGCCCGGACCGGGCGGGGGCGTCGGGTTCGGCGGGACGGGATCGTTCGGGGGCGTGCTCATGGATCCTCCTTCCATGGCCGGGGACTCCATGTCGAAGGCTCGCCTACCCGCCCGAGCGGCGGGCACTCGCGCCGGTCCACCGCTCGGACGGGGCGGGTCGTGACCCGGAGCCGGGACGCATGACCGGCCCGCGGCCGGGCAGGAGCGGACCGGTGACTCTCTCAGACGCTGTGTACCTCGCCCTGGGCGTCGGTGCGCTGGGCGCGGCGGTGGTACCGCGCCTGGTGTTCCGGCGTCCCCTGTCCATGCCCATGGTGTTCGTCGCGGCGGGCGCCGTCGCGGCCCTGCTGCCGTGGGACATGCCCGTGGTGGACCCCGTGGACGACCGCCTGTGGGTGGAGCACGCCACGGAGGTGTGCGTGATCGTCTCCCTCATGGGCGCGGGCCTCGCCCTGAACCGGCCCGTGGGTCTGCGGCGCTGGCGCGGCCCGTGGCGTCTGCTCGGCATCGGGCTGCCGCTGACGATCGCCTTCGCCACCGCCACGGCCGCGCCGCTGCTCGCGTGGCCGCTCGCGCCCGCCCTGCTGCTGGCGGCGGTGCTGTCGCCGACGGACCCGGTCCTCGCGGCGGAGGTGCGGGTGGGTGAGCCGACCGACGAGAAGGACGACGAGGACGAGGTCCGCTTCACGCTCACGGCCGAGGCGGGGCTCAACGACGGGCTGGCCTTTCCGTTCGTCCTGGGCGCCGTCGCCCTCGCGGCGGCGGCCGCCGGTCAGGACGGCGGGTCCTGGGGGTGGCTCGGCCGGTGGTTCCTCGTGGACGTGCTCGTGCGCATCGGCGTTGGCGTGGCCCTGGGCATCCTCGTCGGACGGCTCCTCGGGCTGATGTTCTTCCGCGCCCCGCAACGGTGGCTGCGGCTGTCGGAGCACATGGAGGGGTTCGTCGCGCTCGGTGCCACCTTCTTCGCGTACGGGGTGACGGAGCTGGCGGGCGGTTACGGGTTCCTCGCGGTGTTCGTCACCGCGTGCACCGTGCGGGCCGCCGAGCACAGCCACGGCTACCACCGGGTGATGCACGAGTTCACCGAGCAGATCGAGCGGCTGATCACCGTCTTCCTGCTGTTCCTCCTCGGCGGCTACCTCGTGTCCGAGGGCCTGGCCGAGCTCTCCTGGCAGGGCGTCGTCGTGGCGGTCCTCCTCGTGGTGGTGCTGCGGCCCCTGGCCGGGTGGCTCTGCCAGCTCGGCATGCCGGTGGCGCGGCGCGAACGGCTGGTGACGGCGCTCTTCGGGATCCGCGGGATCGGTTCGATCTTCTACCTGGCCTACGCCCTCGGCCACACCGACGCCTTCGCGCCGTACGCCCGGGAGCTGTGGGCGGTCGTCGGCTTCACGGTGCTGCTCTCCGTGCTGGTCCACGGCGCCGCCGCGTCCCCGGTCATCCGCCGCCTGGACCGGCTGCGCGACGCGGGGCGGGAGTAGGCGCGGGATCCCGCCGCCGTCGCACCGGCCCCTCACTTCGCCGCGCCGCGCGCCGGACCGGGACGCCGGCCTGAGGCCGGACCGGGGCGCGGCCATGATCGATTGTCAGTGCCGGGTGAGAGCGTGGGAACACGTCGAGCCCGAACGAGGGGGAGCCCGTCATGGCCGGAAACCAGAACTACATCAACCACGTCGCACTCGTGCTGGACGCCAGTTCGTCCATGTCGCATCTGAGCGGGAAGGTCGTCGAGGTCGCCGACCGGCAGATCGCCTATCTGGCGCGCCGGTCACGGGAGTTGGACCAGGAGACGCGGGTCACGGTGTACGTCTTCGCCGACAAGGTGGAGTGCGTCGTCTACGACAAGGACGTGCTGCGCATGCCGTCCCTGAAGCAGCTGTACCGCGTCGGGGGGATGACGGCACTGCTGGCGGCCGCGCTGAAGTCGCAGCGGGAACTGGCGCGGACGGCGCAGCTGTACGGCGACCACAGCTTCCTGACGTTCGTTCTGACGGACGGGCAGGAGAACGCGAGCCACCGGTCGCCCGACGCTCCCACGAGGGATCCGAAGGAGCTGGCCCGGGCGGTGGCCGGGATGATCGAGACGCAGGAGGACAACTGGACGCTGGCCGTGCTCGTGCCGGATCAGACGGGCCGGCACGAGGCCATGCGGTGCGGCTTCCCGAAGGACAACATCGCCATCTGGGACGCCACCAGCACGCAGGGTCTGGAGGAGGCCGGGCAGGTCATCCAGGAGGCCACCGAGAAGTTCATGGTGGGCCGCACGAAGGGCATCCGCGGCTCGCGGGCGGTGTTCTCGACGGGCGCGGAGGCCGTCAACAAGGACACGATCGAGGCGGCCGGCCTCACACCGGTGAAGCCCTCGGAGTACCGGCTGCTCGACGTGACGCGTGACGGGACGATCCGCGACCGGGTGGTCGAGTCGGGGCACGCCTACCGCACGGGCTGCGCGTTCTATCAGCTCAGCAAGTCGGAGAAGGTGCAGGCCCGCAAGCGGATCGCGGTCCTGGAGAAGAAGACGGACCGGATATTCACCGGGCCCGAGGCGCGCACCCTGCTCGGGCTGCCCGATGTGGAGGTGCGGGTGAGGCCGGACCACAACGACGAGTTCACGATCTTCGTGCAGAGCACCAGCGTGAACCGGAAGCTCGTGCCGAACACCCGGCTGCTCGTCATGAACTGACACCCGGCGAGGGAGGTGCCGGCGGGCGCCACGGGCCCGCCGGCTCCGTCGGTCGGGCGGGGACGGTGCCCGGTCCCCGGTGACCGCCGGGTGGTGGTGGGTCACGCGGGCTGGTCCTTGTCCGCGGGGAGCCACACCTGGAAGGTCGCCGGGTCGACGGGGATGGAGACGTGTTCATGGGTGACCGCCCAGCCGCCGTCCGTCCGGCGCAGGCAGACGCTCTCCCGCACCCAGACGGAGGCCTGGAGGCCGCCCTTCCGCTCCCCCGTGTCGCGGTGCAGCATGTGGGCGAGGGCGAGGTCCCCGCTCGTCTCGAGGCGCAGATCGTGCGTCTCCAGGCCGATGGGGCCGACATAGCCGTCGAACCAGCGAAGGAAGTTGCGGCGTATCTCCTCCTTGCCGGTGAAACGGAGCGGCGGGACGACGTCGTAGTAGACGGCGTCGGGCGCGTAGCAGTCCATGAGGCGGTCGATGTCCTTCGTCCGCTGGGCCTCGGTGCGGCGGGCGAGGAAGGCGCGGATCCCGGTCTCGTCGCTGGTGGTCGTCATGGCGTACTCCTTCACATCGGTGTGCGGTGTCTCCACGAAGGGCCGGGGCGGGCCCGCGGGCCCGCCCCCCCGGGCGCGGGGCCGGGCCCGGCGGGGGACGACGGGGCCGGGGGACTACACTGGGACGGGGGCGGACACTGGCCCGGGGGACGCCGCACCCCCGCACCGGGGCGGTCCGGCCGACGGCCCCGCCGGGACCCCGGTGGGGCCCCGGGTATCACACGGTGAGGGAGAGCTCCTGCTCCACGACGGAGGCCAGGTACTCGGCCTCCTCCTGGGCGGTCTCCTGCGTGGCGGCCTCGACCATCACGCGGAC
>NZ_JAPSIW010000254.1 GCF_031178505.1 Streptomyces sp.
ATGGAACGCGCCGCCGGCACCCCCGTCGACGCGCCGCCCGACCGGAACCGGGCATGGCGCCTGGCCCCCGAGCGGGTCCTCGTCCCCGGCGACCGGGTGATCGTCGCGGCCACCCGCCGGGGCCTCGCCGAACTCCTGGGCCGGGGACGGCCCGCTCCCGGGCCGTCCCCGGCCCCCGCTCCCGACGCCCGGGAGCCACGGGGAAGGTGACGCCGGCTCCGCCACCGGGCAGGGATCAGGCCCCGCCACCGATCCGGCGGGGCGCCGGGCCTCCGGCCTCGCACCCGGCGGGGGACGCCGGGCCCGGATTCACCGAACTCCGCCCGGACCCACGCCTTCCGGTCGTACGATCCGACCATCCGGCGCCCTCGCGGTCCGGCCTCCGCCGGTACGCCGACCGCCCGGCCACACCGACCCCGTCAGGAGCCCCCGCCGTGAACGCACCGCACCGCGACTCCGCCGACCGGGAGCCGTACGTCCTGGACCCGGCGGGCGGCTGCCCCCACGCGGACAACGCCCGGCTCCTCGCCGGGGGCGCCGTGACCCCGGTCGTCCTGCCCGGCGGGATCGACGGCATGGCGGTGCTCGGCCACGACGCCCTGCGCGCCTTCCTCACCCACCCCGACGTGGCCAAGGGGGCCCGCCACTTCACCGCGCTCACCGAGGGCCGGATACCCGAGGGCTGGCCGCTGCGGACCTTCGCCATCGTGCCCGGCATGACCACCGCGGACGGTGCCGACCACCGCCGCCTGCGCACCCTGGTCGGCGGAGCCTTCACCCCGCGGCGGGTCGAGGCCATGCGCCCCCGGATCGAGGCGCTGACCTCACAACTCCTCGACCGGTTCGGCGAGGCCGCCCGGGACGGCGGAGGCGTCGCCGACCTGCGCCGCCACTACGCCCTCCCGCTGCCCCTCGGCGTCATCTGCGAACTCCTCGGCGTCGACCCCGCCCACCAGGAACGGCTGCACGAGCTCTCCGGTCTCGTCGTCGCCACCGACACCGAGCCCGCCCGTGCCGTCGCCGCCAACCGCGACCTGACGGACCTCCTCGCCGACATCGCCGACGCCAGGGCGCAGGAGCCCGGTGACGACCTCACCAGCGTCCTGCTCGCCGCACGGGACGAGGACGGCGACCGGCTCGACCGGTCGGAGCTGATCGGCACCCTGCTCCTGCTGATCGTCGCCGGCCACGAGACCACCCTGAACCTGGTCACCAACGCCGTCCGGGCGCTGTGCGCCCACCGGGACCAGCTCGCCCTGGTCAGGGAAGGGCGCGCCGGCTGGGCCGACGTGGTGGACGAGACCCTGCGCTGGGACAGCCCGGTGAGCTTCTTCCCGTTCCGTTACCCCACCCGGGACCTCGTTCTCGACGGCACGCTCGTCCCCCGGGGCACTCCGGTCCTCGCCGGGTACGCGGCGGCCGGCCGGGACCCCGGGGCGCACGGTCCGGACGCCCACCGGTTCGACCTGACCCGCGCCGGACGGGGCGCGCACCTCTCCCTCGGCCACGGCGCCCACTACTGCCTCGGCGCCCCGCTCGCCCGGCTGGAGGCCACCGTCGCCCTGAAAGCGCTGTTCACCCGCTTCCCGGACCTCGACCTCGCCGTCCCCGAGGCCCAGCTGCCCCGGCACGCCGGCTTCGTCGGCAACAGCGTCCGGGAACTCCCCGTCCGCCCGGGCGCCTGAGGACCGCCGGGCCGCACGCCGACCGGGCCCGCCCGCCCCTGCCCGGCCACGGTCAGCCGGGCCGCCCCCACTCGGTCACGGGCGCGGCCCGCAGCGAGGAGACGAGCCGCAGCAGCCGGTCCTCGTTCCCCGCGAGGCCCGCCGCGCGGAGCGCCTCGTCGGCCTCGGCCATCGGGTTGGCCAGCATCGCCGCCGCGTACGGCGCGAGCGACGGATCGGTCAGCACGGCCTGTGTGGACTCCAGCAGCCGCAGGTACGCCTGGGCCGCGGCGCGCTCGGTGGCGGTGGTCGTGGTCATGTCGGGCTCCCTCTCGACGGATTGCCGCTCCCACCCTCTCGTACGGGTCTGACAATCACCCTCAGCCACCGCCCTGGAGGTGTGTCACCAGCCGCTCCAGGAACACCCGCTGACCCGCGACGAGGAGCGGAGCCGCCGCCCGCGGGCCGAACCAGCCGACCCGGTCGACCTCGGGGAACTCCCGCGTCACCCCGGACCGCGGCGGCCACTCCATCGAGAACGTGCCGGGGACGACCTGGTCCGGATCGAGATCCCCCTCCACCGCCCAGACGGTGACCGTCTTCCCGTTGCGCTGCCGGACCTCCCCGAGCGCGACCCACGGTCCGTCCGGCGCGGGCAGCCCCAGCTCCTCCTCGAACTCCCGCCGCGCCGCCGCCTCCGGCTCCTCCTCCGGCCCGTACTCGCCCTTCGGCACCGACCAGGCGGCCTCCTCCCGCGCCGCCCAGAACGGCCCGCCCATGTGTCCGATGAGCACCTCGACACCGCCGTCGGGCGTACGGCGGTAGACCAGCAGACCCGCGCTGCGTTTGTCCGGCATGCCGTCAGTGTGACCGAGGCTCCCGCGCCCCGGCGCGGGGACGCGCCCGCCGCCGCCCGGGCCGCCGCCCCGCCTCACTCCCCGGCGGCGACCACGACCGGACCGCCCGCCGGGTCGGCCCCACCGGTCCAGTGCGGGCCGAGGCGCACCGAACGCCACGGTACGAGACGGGCCGGGAGCCGCTCCCGGCGCAGCGGCACGCCCGCCTGAGAGACGCTCAGGACCGGCCGGTCCAGCGGACGCCCCACCCGGACCAGCAGCGGCACGGGCTCCGCGCCGAGCAGGCCCGGCACCACCCACCGCAGCGCCCCGGCGGCCTCCACCGGCACCCCGTCCGGCCCGCCGCAGGCACCCGCGAGCCGGTCGAGCACGGCCGCGGCGACGCTCCGCCCCTCCGCCGCGGCCACCCGCGCCGGCTCGACGCCGCGCAGCAGATCGCCGACCGCGAAGACACCCGGCACCGCCGTACGGAACCGGCCGTCCACCAGCGGTCCCCGGCTGCCGGGGGCGAGCGGCACCCCGCCCCGCCGGGCGAGTTCGTGCTCCGGGATCCAGTCGCCCGTGAACACGGCGGTGTCGCACCGCAGGGTCCCGGCCCGCCCGTCCCGCGCCCGCACGGCGACCCCGGTCAGCCGTCCCCGGCCGAGGAGTTCCGTGACGACGGTCCCCGAGAGCACCGGTACGTCACCGATCCCGCGGGCCGGCGGCCCCTCGGTGACGACCGCCGCCACCTCCGCCCCGGCGGCGCGCAGGGCCCGCACCGCGTACCGCGCCACCGGGGCGCCGCCGACGACCACCGCACGCCGCCCGGCGAGGTCCCGGAGCCGTGCGGGCAGCACCGCCGTCCGCCGGAGTTCGCCGGTGGTCATGACCCCGGCCGGGCGCGTGCCCGGCACGAGGCGGGCGCTGCGGGGCCGTTCCCGCGCCCCGGTCGCGAGGATCACGGCCCGGGCCGCCACCACCTCCGGGCCCCCCGGCGCGGTCACCGCCACCGCGAGCCTCCCCGTGGCGGGCCCGCCGCCGGCCCAGCCGGTGACGGAGGCCCGGGTCCTGATCGTGGCCCCGGCCCGGAGGGCGGCCCGCACGGCGCCGCGCGCGTACGCGGGCCCGTCCAGCGGCCGGCCCCGCGCGTCGGCGCCGAAACCGGGGTGCGCGCAGTGGCGCGGTACACCGCCCGCGGTGCTCTCGCGCTCCAGGACCTCCACCCGCCCGGCGCCCGCGGCGGCCAGCCGCGCGGCGGCGGCGAGCCCCGCGGGACCGGCGCCCACCACGAGCACGTCGACCTGCCGGTTCACGGCGCCCCCGTCCCGTACCGCGCGAGGAGGACGCGCAGTTCCGCCCCGCAGTGGTTCCCCTGGCAGCGGCCCGCACGCGCGCGCGTGCGGCGGCGCAGCCCGTCGAGCCCGGCCGGCGGGATCGCCGAGGCGAACGCGTCCCGGATCTCGCCCCGGGTGACCCGCTCGCAGTGACAGACGATCGTGCCGTACTCCGGGTCGCGGGCGACGAGACCGGCGTCCCGGTACGGGCGGGGGAAGGCCGCGCCCAGGTTCGGCATCCGCACCGGTGCGAGGGCCCGTTCGGGTCCCGGGTCGAGTCCGCAGTCGGCGAGGAGCCCGAGCACGTGCTCGGCGAGGGCGAGGGAGGAGGAGAGTCCGGTGGAGCGGATGCCGCCGGCCGTCACGTACCGCTGCCGGGGGTGGGCCGCGCACCGGTAGTCCTCCTGGCCGGTGGCCGCCCGCAGTCCCGCGTACACGGCCGTGACCTCCTCGTCCAGGAGCGCCGGCAGGACGCGGGCGCCCTGGGCGCGCAACCCGGCGAGACCCTCGGCGGTCGTGCCGGTGGCCGCCTTGTCGCCCAGGTCCTCGGCGGTGGGGCCGAGCATGACGTTCCCGAAGACGGTCGGGGTGATCAGCACGCCCTTGCCGAGGCGGCCGGGCACGGGCAGCAGGATGTGCCGGACGAGGTCACGGGCGAGGGAGTCGAAGACGAGGAGCTGGCCGCGCCGAGGGGTGACGGTGAAGTCGTGGCGTCCGAGCAGCGCGTCGAAGGCGTCGGCGTGCAGGCCGCAGGCGTTCACCAGGTAACGGGCGCGCAGGGCCCCGCGCGGGGTGACGAGCCGGTGCCACGGCTCTCCGGGGACGACCCCGTCCACCCGGCAGTTCAGGTGCAGGTCCACACCGGAGCGGACGGCCTGGGTGGCGTAGGCGAGGGTGGTCGTCCAGGGGCAGATCACCGACTCGCCCGGTACGTCGAGGGCGGCGAGGGCCCCGGGTCCCAGGTGCGGTTCGCGCCGCCGCAGTTCGTCCCCGCCGATGACGCGGGTGCGGTGGTGGCCGTTGCGGGCGGCCTTCTCGGCGAGTCCCGGCAGCGCCGCCCGCTGGTCGTCGTCCCAGGCGACGAGCAGCGCGCCGAGCGGCTCGACGGGGATGCCGGACTCGCGGGCGTACGCGGTCAGCATCCGGTGCCCCTCACGGACGAGCCGGGCTTCGAGCGTGCCGGGCGCGGCGTCGAAGCCGGTGTGGAGGATGGCGGTGTTGGCCTTGGAGGTGCCCTCGCCGACGTCGTTCGCGGCCTCGACGAGCGCCACGCGCAGCGGGTGGCGGGCGAGGGCCCGGGCGACGGCGCAGCCGACGACCCCGGCGCCGACCACCACGACGTCGTACTCGGCGGCCGGGCCGGCGGGCAGCGGGCCGGTGCGCGTGACGCTCACGACGGGCCCTGCGCGAGGACGGCGGTCACGGCGGTACGGAACCGGCCGAGCCGCTCGGCGGCCTCGTCGGACCCGATCCGGGGCTCGTAGACGGCGGCGGGCCGCCACTCCGGTACGGCCTCGTGGACGGTGAGCCCGGGCCGGGCGCCGATCCGGGCGACCGCGCCCACGCCGAGCGCGGTGGCGTCGGTCGCGGAGGCGACCTCCACGGGCAGTTGGAGCAGGTCGGCCTGGGTCTGCATGAGCAGCGCGGAGCGGGTCAGGCCCCCGTCGGCCCGGAGGGAGGTCAGCGGCGCCCCCCGCTCCCCGGCCACGGCCGAGGCGAGGAGCACGACCTGGGCGGCGATGCCCTCGCACAGGGCGCGGACGAGGTGGCCGGGCGTGGTGTCGAGCCCGAGCCCGGTGAGCGACCCGCGCGCGTCGCCCCGCCACCAGGGGGCGGCGAGGCCGGCGAGCGCGGGCACGAAGGTGACGCCGCCGGAGTCCGGCACGCTCCCGCCGACGGGGTCGATCTCCTCCGCCCCGGCGAGGACCCCGAGGTCGGTGAGCCAGCGCACGGCGGAGGCCACGGTGTACACCTGTCCGTCCAGGCAGTGCGTCACGTCGTCGCCGAGCCGCCAGGCGACGCAGCCCACCAGTCCTGACGTGCTGCGCCGGGGCTCCGGTCCGGTCTGCGCGAGGAGGAACGCTCCCGTGCCGTAGGTGCACTTGGCGGCGGCCGGGTCGGTGGCGCTCTGGGCGAGCAGGGCCGCCTGCTGGTCGACGAGGAGTCCGGTCAGCGGCAGCGGCGGTCCGAAGGCGGTGGTGGTGCCGACCGGGGTGTCGCAGCCGACCACGCGGGGGAGCCGCTCCCCGTCGAGCCCCCAGAGCCCGAGTGCCCGGTCCGACCAGGCGACCGTGTCGAGGTCGAGGAGCCCGGTGCGGCCCGCGGTGGCCGCGTCGGTCACGAAGGCGCCGGTGAGGCGGTGGACGAGCCAGGCGTCGCTGGTGGTGACGACCCCGGCCGTGGTGGCGTGGCGGCGGATCCAGGCCATCTTCGGAGCGGCGAAGTAGGGGTCGACCGGAAGTCCGGTCACGTACGTCAACTCGCGGGCCTGGGTGGCCAGTTCGTCACAGAGTCCGGCCGCCCTGCGGTCCTGCCAGACCAGGGCGTCGGTGAGCGGCCCGCCGGTCGCCGGGTCCCAGGCGAGGACCGTCTCGCCCTGGTTGGCGAGGCCCACGGCCTCGACCGGGGTGCCGGCCTCGGCGAGCGCCGCCCGGCCGGCGGTGACGACCGAGTCGTACAGCTCACGCGGGTCGACCTCGACCCGTCCGCCCGGCAGGTACCGGGGCCGTACGGGCGCGGTACCCGTACCGATGACCCCCCGCTCCGGGCAGAGGACGAGCGCCTTGGTGCCCGACGTGCCCTGGTCGACGGCGAGTACCGGGCCGCCCGTCATGCTGCTGCTCCCGTCGTTCCGTCCGCTCGGTGATCATGTGGTCACCGAAAAGGGCCAGGGTGCCGCCGCCCGCCCCGGACGTCAAGAGCCGTCCGGGGAGCCTGTCAGGTCGTCCGCACGATCACTGACATGAAGTCAAATCCGGTCGCTGGCCGAATAGTTACGGTCACGCAGGAAAGTGGACCGGTCACGTCCAGTGCCCCCTATAGTGATCGCCGACCGACGGCCGGGACTGCCGCCGGGGGACTGACCACCCCCTCCACCGCACCGAGGAACCATGTCATCCACACCCCGCTCCACCCCCTGATGGCCGGTCACGGATTCCGGCCCGTCTACCACCCCGCGGGCCACGACCACGCCCTGCGCCACGCCGTCCAGGAGGTGCGCACCGGCCGCTGGGTGGCGATGGCCCGTCTTCTCGACGAGACCTCGGGGTGGGACGCCTGGACCCGCCGCACCCAGGTCCTCGCCACCGTCGCCGCCGGCACCGACGTCGTCCACGCCTGGCGCACCGAGGAGCCCGCGAACCTCGCCGCCGCCGTCATGGGCTGCCGCGTCGCCGTCGAACGCGCCGTCCGGGCCCATCGTTCCCGCCACGCCCGCGCCCGCGACCTCTGGCACGAGGCCCGCGCCGCCTGCCGGGAGACCGCCGACCGCGTCCCCGCGGACCCCGTGCCGTGGATCGGCCTGCTCGCCCTTGCCGCCCTCGACATCCGCCGTGACCTGCCCGAACACCGGCTCGCCCCGCCCGGCCCCATGCTGCCTCCGGGCCCCTGGGGACTCCTCGCCGAGGCGGAGAAACGCGACCCGCACAACCGCGAGGCGCACCACCGGATGCTCCAGTTCGTGTACGCGGGCAGCGGCGGCCCGCTGTCCGAGGCGGTCAACTACGCCCGCTGGGCCGAGGCGCAGGCCCCCGTCGGATCCCCGCTGCACGCCCTGCCGCTCTACGTGCGCGTCGAGCGCTACCGCCGGGAGCGCGGCCACGAGCGCGCCCTCGACCTCCACTGGGTCACCGAGGACGCCGTGCGCGACGCCCGCGGCGCCCTCGACGGCTGGTTCCTCTTCTGCGCCACGGAGGAGGCCTCCCAGCTCGACCTCAACCACCTCGCGCACGCCCTCTTCGGAGCCCTGCGCTTCTCCGACGCGGCCCGCGTCTTCCGGGCCCTCGGCCCCTACTACACGACGCTGCCCTGGGCCTACCGGACCGCGCGCCCCGACGACCGGGCCCTGGCCGAAGAGGTCTTCCTGCGCGCCCGCGCCCGCTGTCTCGGCGGGTGACCGGCGCCGGGGCCGGTGCCGCCGCCCGCACGCGTACACCCCGCGCGCGTGCCGCCCCCCGAACCCCGCCGTCCCTCCCGCGCCCCTGTCCCGTCCCGTTCCGCCCTCGTCCCCGTCCCCGGAGGAACACGCCCCATGTCCCGCACCGCTCCCCACGACGCGATACGCACACCGGCGCCCGCCCCGGACGAGGAGGCCCGGCTCCGCGAGCTGGGCTACCAGCCCGTCCTCGCCCGGCGGATGGGCGGCTTCGGCAACTTCGCCATCAGCTTCTCCGTCATCTCCATCCTGTCCGGCTGCATGACGCTGTACGGCTTCGGCCTCGGCACCGGCGGACCCGCCGTCATGCTGTGGGGCTGGGCGGGGGTCGGCCTCTTCGTCCTCTGCGTCGGCCTCGCCCTCGCCGAGGTCACCAGCGCCTACCCCACCTCCGGTGCGCTCTACTACATGGCGGACCGCCTCGGCGGACGCCGCTGGGGCTGGTACACCGGCTGGCTCAACCTGCTCGGTCTGCTCGGCGCCATCGCCGGCATCGACTACGGAGCCGCCCTCTTCACCGGAG
>NZ_JAPSIW010000967.1 GCF_031178505.1 Streptomyces sp.
GACGGCCGCTGGCACGGCAACGCGGTGAACGCGTGCGACCCGGAGGAGGACGACCCGCCCGAGCCGGACGACGCGACGACGGTCCTGACCGTGGTCGCGGATGCGGCGCAGGAGACCATCATGGAAACACTCTGGCGGGTCTGGCCGATCTGCCCGGAACACGGGATCGGAACGCACCCTCGTCCCGCGGGGACCACTGGCGACTGGTACCTGGACGAAGACGAAGGGGACGGCCGGGACGCGGCCGGCTCGCCGGTGTGGTGGTGCCGGGGCGGCCGGGGCGGCGAGTGCCACGACGTCTCCCCGATAGGTGAGCTGGCCGCCGCCCTGCCAGGAAAGCAGCGTCGCGCACTGCGGCGCCGCGAGCGCGAACGAGGTGACCGCCGATAGCCGCGGGACCGGACCGGACGACTGCGCGGTGGCGCCGCACCCACCTTGCGCGGCCACCCGCGACGTACGGAGCCGGCCACACCGGCACCGGCATTCTCGCCGGGTGCCCGGAGCCGCGGCGGCCGGCCCGTCCACCTGCTGCCGGCCGGTCGGCAGAGGGCTCGTCCGACGGCGTCGCTCCGCCGCAGCCGGTGGCCAGGAGGAACGGGGCCATGGTCGGCGTCGCCGACCCCGGCCGATCGGGGTACGGCGGGGGCCCGGGGAGCAGGTGGCACGGGGGCGCGCGTCGCAGGGACCGATCAGCGAATCAGCTCATCGCGGTCCCCGCTTCGGTCGATCAGGGCGGCGAAGGCGTCGAGGACGCATTGCAGGCCGAAGCTGTAGGCGTGGGCGGGGTCGTACGCACTGTTGTGGGCAGCGCCAGCGGCCGCGCCGACGCGGACGGCAGTGGGGTAGGCGTCCTCGTCGAGGACCCGGGCGAGGAGCGGGGCGTTCAGCTCCCACCACTGTCGGTCGTTCAGGGCGCTGTCGTGCTGCGCGGCGCGGCTGTCGGCGACGGCGCGGGCGCATGCCCGCACGAAGGTGAGGAGGTGGGTCAGGCAGTCGTCCATCTCGACGTCGCTGAGGCCGAGGCCGTCGAGCCCGGACAGTTCGTGTTCGTACTTCGACATCTGCCCCGGTCCCAGCGGAGGTCTGAGGGTGGAGACGGCCGCGGCCCATGGGTGGCGTTCGAAGAGGGCTCTGTTCTCCTCGGCGATGGCGGTGACACGTTGGCGCCAGGGCTGTCCGGTGGTGTCGGTGCGGGGCATGCGGGCGTAGGCGGCGTCGAGCATGAGGTCGAGGAGCTCGGCCTTGCCGGGAACGTAGGTGTACAGCGTCATCGGCACCACGCCGAGTTCCTTGGCCACCCGGCGCATGGTCACCGCGTCCAGGCCTTCGGCGTCGGCGATGGCGGTGGCGGCCTCGACCACCGCGTCGACGCTCAGCCCCCGTCGCGGTCCTCGGCGACGGTCGGAGGAGGCGCCGCGCCACAGCAGTCGCAGGGTGCGGGCCGGGTCGCCCGAGCTGGTTCGTTCCGTCGGCACGGGGCCCTCTTCTCGCTCGCGACTCAACTCTGTACGGCGTACACTGTACGCTGTACAGCAATTGCCACTCAGCGCGATCTTGGGGGAAGTGCTCGTGAAGGTCACCTCTAGTGCCGTGTCGCTCAACGTCGACGATGTCTCCGCATCCAGCGCCTTCCTGGTCGAGCACTTCGGGTTCCGCGAGGAGATGGCCGCCGACGGCTTCGCGTCCCTGACGCGCGACGACGTCGGCATGAACGTCATCTTCTTGCGGCGGGGGCTGGAGACCCTCCCGGCAGACCAGCGCGACGAGCACACCGCAGGTCTGATCCTCGCCTTCGTCGTCGAGGACCTCGAAGGCGAGCTGGCGCGCCTGCGCTCCGAAGGCGTCGCGATCACCATGCCGCTGACCGACGAGGAATGGGGCGAGCGCGCCTTCCAGGTCCGCGACCCCAATGGCGTCATCGTCCAACTGGTCGACTGGAACGCACCGACCGGCCGTTGAGGTCCGTGGCCGTTCGAATCGTGAGCGCTGCGCCGGGTGGTCGAGCGGGGTACCGGCCGGCTCGACATCCTCACCGGGCGTGGACAAGGCGACACCCACCTGGCGAGGAGCGTACCGAGACGCGAACGGCGAGGTGCCCACG
>NZ_JAPSIW010000968.1 GCF_031178505.1 Streptomyces sp.
CCGAGCCGGTCCTGCCCGCCACGAGCCCTTCGGCGAGCCGCCCCTCGCCCACGGCTCCGGCCGGTACGACCCGGCCGCCCGCCACCGGCGGGACCACGGCCGCCACGACCTCGCCACCCCGCACCACCGTGCCCGGCGGCATCCCCACGAGCACCGGCACGACCACGTCCCCCACCCGTACCGGCGACCGCTGACCCCTACCCGGCCCCACCCTGCGGGATCGCCCCGTCGCGGTCCCGTGCCCCGCCACGCCCTGAGGAAAGAGAGACATGACCCTCATAGCCGGACATGCCCCGAGGGCGGAGGCGACTCCCGCCGCGCACCCTCCTCCGTCCCGGCCCCCCGCCCCGGGGCGGCGGTGGCGGCTCCCGAGGCTCGACGCCGCCGACCGTGACGTCCTCCTGCTCTACCTCCTCACCCGCGCCGCTCTCGCCCTCGTCGCGTACTGCACCGCGTGGCTGTTCCCCCATGACCCCGAGGCCCGGACGCCCGGCCGGCTCGTCGCCGTGGCCGAGCGGTGGGACTGGAACCACTACCTGCGCATCGCCCGCGACGGCTACTTCCCCGACGACCCGGCGGCCCGCCCCGCCGAGGAGGACAACAGGGCGGCGTTCTTCCCCGGCTTCCCCCTCGTGCTGCGCCTCGTCCACCTCGCCGTGCCGGACTGGACCGTCGCCGGGCTCCTCGTCTCACTCGTCGCCGGCGCCGTCGCCGTCGTGGCCCTCGCCCGCATCGCCCGGCTCCACCTGCCGATCGCCGCCGACGGCCGGCGCGCCGTCCTGCTGCTGCTCGCCTCGCCCTGCGCCGTCTTCCTCGCCGTCGGCTACACGGAGGCCCTGTTCCTCGCCTTCGCCCTGCCCGCCTGGCTCGCCGCACTCCGCCGCGACTGGGGCGCCGCCGCCCTCCTGGCCGCCTGCGCCACGACCGTGCGCGTCAGCGGCCTCTTCCTCGCCGCGGCGCTCGCCGTCCACTTCCTGCTCACCGCCCGTGCCCGCGGTGATCTGCGCCGCTGGCCCCTCCTCGCCCTCCCCGCCCTGCCCCCGCTGCTCCACTTCGGGTACCTGTACGCCCGCACCGGCGACCCCATGGCGTGGAAACACGCCCAGGAACGCGGCTGGTACCGCGACTTCCACACCCCCTGGGAGTCCTGGAGCACCACCTGGGACGCCGCCTTCGGCCACGCCCATCCCACCTCGTACGCCCTCCTGTGGCAGGCCGAGCTCCTCGCCATGGTCACCGGGCTGCTCCTGGTGGCGTACCTCCTGCGCGCCCGCCGCCTGCCGGAGGCCTGCTACGTGGCACTCAGCCTGTGGGCGCTCGGCACCTCGTACTGGTACATGTCCGTCCCCCGCGCCGGACTGCTCTGGTGGCCGCTGTGGATCGGCCTCGCCCGCGCGACCGTGGACCGCCCGCGCCTGTGGGCCGCCGTGCTCTGCCTGTCGGTGCCCCTCTCCGTCGTCCTGGCGGTCACCTTCTTCTCCGGCCGCTGGGCGGGCTGACCCCGGCGACCCGGTGCGGTACGGGACGGCGGCCTGCGGTATGAAGGTCCGATGACGACGTGGCACGAAGGCCGACGGGTGAAGCTCGCGGCGGACCTCAGGCTGGCCGGGACGCTCCTGCCCGCCGACGAGCAGCCGGAGGAGGAGACGGAGGCCCCCGCCGGGGCGCTGTTCCTCGCTGCGGGCACGGAGGGCACCGTCGTACGGGCCGAGGAGCACCGGGCCGAGCCCGGCCCCGAGGTGCGCGAGTACGAGCGTCTCAAGGCGCTCCTCGACGACTTCGGGCACCAGATGCCCCCGGCGAGCAGGGAGCGGCTCGTGGCGGAGGTCGCGTCCCTGGAGCCCGCGTGGACCGCGCACCGGACGGCGGCGCGCCGGGTGACGGTCCGGGTCCGCCTCGACAACGGTTTCGTCCTCGGCGACGCCCGCGCGGATCTCTTCACCCCCGCCTGACGGGCCGGTGACCCCGTGCGCCGGGGCTCCGCCGGGAGGATCCTGGAAGGTACGGAAAGGGGCCGCGCGCCCGTGGGCCGCGGTCCGGCGTGAGGAGGCAGACCATGACACGGCACCTCGAGTGGACGGTCGGCCTGGATCTGGTCGA
>NZ_JAPSIW010000969.1 GCF_031178505.1 Streptomyces sp.
CGTCGCCAACCGGGGCGAGATCGCGTGCCGGGTGCTGCGCACCTGCCGCGCGCTGGGCATCGCCACCGTCGCCGTCCACTCCGACCCGGACGCGGGCGCGCTGCACGTCCGCGAGGCCGACGCGGCGGTACGGCTGCCGGGGGCCACGCCCGGGGAGACGTACCTGCGCGGCGACCTGATCGTGCGGGCGGCGCTCGCGGCGGGCGCCGACGCCGTCCACCCCGGCTACGGCTTCCTGTCGGAGAACGCCGGCTTCGCGCGGGCCGTGCTCGGCGCCGGACTCGCGTGGATCGGCCCGCCCCCCGGGGCCATCGAGGCCATGGCGTCCAAGACCCGCGCCAAGGAACTCCTCGGCATCGCGCCCCTGAAGGACGTCACCGAGGCCGACCTGCCCGTCCTGGTGAAGGCGGCGGCCGGCGGCGGCGGGCGCGGCATGCGGATCGTCCGCGAACTGGCCGCACTGGACGCCGAGTTGGCGGCGGCCTCGGCGGAGGCGGCGAGCGCCTTCGGCGACGGCGAGGTCTTCGTCGAGCCGTACGTGGAGAACGGCCGCCACGTCGAGGTGCAGCTGCTGGCCGACACCCACGGCACCGTGCTCACGTTCGGCACCCGCGACTGCTCCCTCCAGCGCCGGCACCAGAAGGTGATCGAGGAGGCCCCGGCGCCCGGCCTGCCGGCCGCCCTGGAGGCGCAGATGCGCGACACGGCCGTGCGGGCGGCGAAGGCCGTCGGCTACGTCGGGGCGGGCACGGTCGAGTTCCTCGTCGCCGGCGGCCGGGCGCACTTCCTGGAGATGAACACCCGCCTCCAGGTCGAGCACCCGGTCACGGAGGCGGTGCACGGCGTCGACCTGGTCGCCCTCCAGATCGCCGTCGCCGAGGGCCGGGCGCTGCCCGCCGCACCGCCCGCCGCGCCGCGCGGTCACGCGGTCGAGGCCCGGCTCTACGCCGAGGACCCGGCGCGGGACTGGGCCCCGCAGACCGGGGTCCTGCACCGCTTCGAGGTGCCGGGCACGGGGGACGCCGGGGCCGGCGCGCCCTCCGTCCGGGTCGACACCGGATACGTCTCGGGCGACACCGTCACCGTCCACTACGACCCCATGCTCGCCAAGGTGATCGTCCACGCCCCCACCCGTGAGGAGGCGCTGCGCAAGCTGGCCCACACCCTGGAGCGGGCCCGGATCCACGGGCCCGTCACCAACCGGGACCTGCTCGTCGCCTCGCTGCGGCACCCCGAGTTCACCGATCCCGCCCGGCTCGACACCGGCTTCTACGCCCGGAACCTGGACGCCCTGACCACCGCCCCGCCCGGCGAGGAGTTCGCGGCCGTCGCCGCCGCCCTCGCCGGGGCCGCCGCCCGCCGGGGCCGCTTCGGCGGCGCCTGGCGCAACGTCCGCTCCCAGGACGAGATCCGCGTCCACGGCGGCCACGAGGTCCGCTACCGGCCGACCCGCGACGGCGGTTACGAGGTGACCGCCCCCGAGGGCGTCCGGGTCGTGGCGGCGACGCCCGGCCGGGTGAGCCTGGAGATCGCCGGGGTCGTCCGGCACTTCGACGTCACGGCGTACGAGGACGGGGACGGGCGCGGCGGCACCGTCCACGTCGGGCCGCACCGCCTCACCGCCCGCCCCCGCTTCGAGGACCCGCGCGAGCGGACCACGGCCGGTTCGCTGCTCGCCCCCATGCCCGGCACCGTCGTCCGGGGCGCGGACGGTCTCGCCGGCGGCGCCCCGGTGACCGCCGGCCAGCCGCTGCTGTGGCTGGAGGCCATGAAGATGGAGCACCGCGTCACCGCTCCCGCCTCCGGCACGCTCACCGCGCTCCACGCCGCCCCCGGCCGCCAGGTCGAGGTCGGTGCCCTGCTCGCCGTCGTACAGCCCGCCGAACCGGCCGGGACGCGCCCCGTACGGCAGCCGGAAGCTCCGGACACCGCACCGGCCGGGACCCCGGCCGCCGCGTCGCCGGGCGTGCCGTCCCCCGTACCGACCGAAGCACAGGAGGACCCGTCAGCATGAGCACCGACATCGAGCCCGCCGAGCACACCGCGCTCCGCGCCGCCGTCTCCGCCCTCGGCCACCGCCACGGCCCCGGCTTCG
>NZ_JAPSIW010000970.1 GCF_031178505.1 Streptomyces sp.
GATGGCCGGCTCGCTGCCGCGGCAGGTGGCGGTGGCCGTCCGGCTGGCCCGGGAGGCCGATCCGCGCGCCTTCGCCACGGTCGCCCTGAGCGAGGTCACGCGCGGCGTCGCCCAGGCCGTCTCGCTGATCGCCGTCAACGCCCTCCTCGTGGAGCTGCTCTCCCCGGGCGACATCACGGGCCGGCTGCGGGCGGCGCTGCCGTCGCTCGTGCTGGTCGCGGTCCTGGCGGTGATCGGCGCGGCGTGCAGGTCGGCGTCGTCCGCCGCTACGGGCATCCTGGAGCCCAAGGCGCAGCGCGTGGCGACCGAGCGGTACCTGGGGCTGGTGGCGCGGGTGGAGCTGGAGGCCATCGAGGACGACGCCTTCCACAAGCTGATGGACTCGGCCCAGTGGGGCGCCGACTCCGCCCGCAGGATGGTCGGTTACTGCACCTCCGTGGTGACCTCCGCGATCTCCCTCGTCGCGGCGGCCGGTGTGCTCACCGTCCTGCACCCCGTCCTCCTGCCGCTCCTGACGCTCATGGCGCTGCCGAACGCGTGGGGTGCGCTCACGATGGCCCGGCACCGGTACATCAGCTGGCACCGCTTCGTCCAGCACGTCCGCGCGGCCAAGCTGATCAGCCAGCTCCTCATCAACCAGCAGGCCGCGGCGGAGATCCGCGTCCACGGTGTGGCGCCGTTCCTGCTGCGGCACTTCCGGCGGATGGCGGAGACCAGCGAACGGGAGCAGACCCGGCTCTCGTGGACCGGCGCCCGCACCCATGTGGTCGCGGACACGGCGCGCGGCGTGGCGACCCTGGCCACGTACGGCGCCCTCGGGCTGCTGCTGTGGGACGGGCGGATGGGGCTCGCCGTGGCCGGCACGGCGGTCCTCGCGATCCGCAGCGGGGCGGCGAGCATCACCGACCTCGTGCTGCGCGTCACCGACGTGCAGGAGGAGGCGCTGTTCGTCGCCGATCTGCAGACGCTGTGCGAGGAGGCCGCGCGGCGCGCCATCCCCACCGGAGGACGGGACCTGCCGGAGACGGTGGACGAGATCAGGTTCGAGAAGGTGTGCTTCACCTATCCCGGAGCGGACACACCGTCGCTGCACGAGGTGGATCTCGTCATCCCCCGGGGCCGGACCGTGGCCGTGGTCGGCAGGAACGGCTCGGGCAAGTCGACGCTCGTCCGCCTGCTGAGCGGGGTCCGGCTCCCCGACTCGGGCCGGGTGCTGTGGGGCGGGGTGAGCACCGCGGAGGCCGACCGGGCCCAGATCTTCGACCGGGTGGCGATGGTCGCCCAGGACTTCTTCCGCTGGCCCTTCACCGCCCGGGTCAACATCGGCATCGGCCGCAGCGGCGTCCCCATGGACGACGCGGGCATCACGGCGGCGGCGGCCTACGCCGGTGCGGACGAGGTGGTCGGGAAGCTGCCGCGTGGTCTGGACAGCCTGCTCGCCCGGGGCTACAAGGGCGGACAGGAGATCTCCGGCGGCCAGTGGCAGAAGATCGGCCTCGCCCGCGCCCGCCACCGCGGGGGCGCCCTGCTGATCGTGGACGAGCCCACGAGCGCGCTCGACCCGGCCGCCGAGCAGCGCGTCTTCGACCAGATCCACCGGCTGGCCGGCTCCGGCCGGACGACGGTCCTGATCACCCACCGTCTGCACAGCGTCCGGAACGCGGATCTCGTCTACGTCCTCGACGGCGGCCGCGTCGTCGAGCACGGCACCTTCGACGCGCTCATGGATCCGGTCACCGGGGCCGGTGTGTTCCGTGAGATGTACGAGCTGCAGGCCCGCCAGTTCCTGCGGTCCGGCGTACCGGCGCAGGCCTCGCCCTTCGACGCGGCCGACGGGGAGCGGTCACCGTGACGCGACCCGCCGGGGCCGCCTCACGGGGCGGCCCCGGCGGGCGCGGGCCTCAGCCCCCGGAGGGCACGGTGTCCGCCACGAGGCGGGCGAGGTCCCGCAGGCGACGCCAGTACGCGGGGTCGTCCGCCGCGGCGAGCGCCGGCATGACGCGGTCCAGTCGGTCGGCACAGCGCAGGAGGATGCCGTGGCCCCGGGCGTCGAGGGAGCCGCCGTTCTTGATCCAGGTGTGCACCCAGCCGGCG
>NZ_JAPSIW010000255.1 GCF_031178505.1 Streptomyces sp.
TCACCGCCCTCGGCGATCCCTGGGGCACCGCCGCCGCCCTCGCCGTCAGCGCCACCCACGCCCTCGTCCGCGGCGACCTGCCCGCGCTGCGCACCACGGGCGAACGCAGCGCCCGCACCTTCACCGAGCTCGGCGACCCCTGGGGCCGGCTCCAGACCGTCCACCCCCTCGCCTCGCTCGCCGAATCCACCGGCGACCACGACACGGCCCTGCGCCTCCACGAGGAGGGCCTGCGCATCGCGGAGGAACTCGGCCTGTGGACCGAGGCCTCCCACCGCCTCTCGGGCCTCGGCCGCATCGCCCTGCTGCGCGGCGACCACGCCCGCTCGCGCGCCCTGCACGAGCGCGCCGCGCGGCTCTCCGCCGACCACTCCGACCGCCCCGGCGTCGCCCACGCGGAGATCGGCCTCGCCCTCACCGCCCGCCGCGCCGGCGACCTGGCCGGGGCCGAGACCCACCTGCGGAGCGTCCTCGCGTGGAGCGAGCGCGTCGACTTCGCCACCGGCCGCGCCCTCGTCCTCGCCGAGCTAGGCTTCGTCGCCGAACTCCGCGGCGACGCAGGCACCGCCCGCGCCCACCACCTCGCCGGCCTCGCCGCCGCCCGCGAGACCGGCGACCCGAGGGCCCTCGCCCTCGCCCTCGAAGGCCTCGCCGGCGCCCACGCCCTGGCCGGCGACCCCACCCGCGCCGCCCGCCTCCTCGGCGCCGCGCACGCCGCGCGCGTCTCCGTCGGCGCCCCCCTGCCGCCGGCCGAGCGCGGCGACGTCGACCGCGTCACCGCCTCCCTCCGGGCGGCCCTCGGCGACGCCGCCCTTGCCGCCGCCTTCACCGAGGGGACCGGCCTCGGCCCCGCCGAGGCCGCTGTACAGGAGGCCGGGACCGCTCCCTGATCTTCACGGTCTCCGACGCGGGCCTGCGCGCCTTCGGCCCCGACCACCGGGCCGGCTTCCGCACGAACCCGCCCCTGGAGCGCTCCACTGCCGCGCCTGACGCCCTGTCGGTCCGGCGCCCTCCCGGCCACCGGCCGAGAGGGCGTCACGCCCCGCCGGCGCCGTCCGCCTCCGTACCGGGCTCCGCTTCTTCCCGCCGCGGCTCCGTGCCCGTGTCGCGCGGCGGGGAGAGCAGGATCGCGCGGGCCTGTTCGGCGGCCCGGACGATGCCCTCGCTGACGAAGTCCATGAAGCGGGCGACGTTCTCCAGGCGGGCGGCGGCCGGGGTGCCCGGGCCGAGGACGGCGACGCCCTCGCGGGCGATCTCGACCATCCGGTCGTTGGCCCTGGCGCTGGCGATCATCGACTGGTACCAGAGTTCGTCGTCGACGACGTAACGCTCGCGGCGCCGGTCGTCGCGCTCGCGCCGGATGAGGCTCTGGCTCTCCAGGAAGGCGACCGCCTTGGAGACGGAGCCGGGGCTGACCTGGAGCCGCTCGCTGAGTTCGCCGGCGGTGAGGCTGCCGGCGTCGGTGGCGTAGAGGGCGGCGAGGACCCGGGCCGTCATGCGGGGCAGGCCTCCTTGCATGAAGACGGTGGCGAAGGCCTCCTCGTAGTCGCGTACGGCCCGGGCGTCGCGTCCGTCGGTCCGTACGGGCGCCTTGGGGGTACTCGGCCGGCGCCGCCGGGCCCGGTTTTCGGTGGCGCGGTGGGCGAGGTCGGGGCGGTAGGCGGCGGGGCCGCCGTTGCGCATGACCTCGCGGGTGATCGTGGAGGTGGGGCGGTCCAGACGCCGGGCGATCTCGGCGTAGGCGAGATCGTCGGCCAGCCCCAGCGCGATCTGCTGACGTTCCTGCTGAGTGAGCCTGCCTCCCGGCATCGTGATCTCCCCTTGTGTAGGCACCCGAGCGGCCAGCATAGCGTTCACGCTCAGGTCATTGCAACACAATGACCCCCTCCGTTGCATTAACTTTGAGTTCGTTGCAACAAAATAATGGCTTTGAACTGCCAAAACACATCCATGGTGCAACGCAATGCTTGCCGACGTATGGAAAGCAACGTAGCTTTTCCCGTGTCGGAAACACCAAGAGCGCCTCTACAGGAGCAACCGCCATGCAGAAGTTCGCCACCCCCGCCCCCATCACCGCCGCCGTCGAGATCCCCGCCGGCCGCATCCGGTTCATCGCCGCCGACCGCGCCGACACCACCGTCGAGGTCGTGCCCGCCGACCCCTCCAGGAACCGCGACGCCAAGGCCGCCGAAGGCACCACCGTCGCCTACGCCGACGGCGTCCTGCGGATCACGGCCCCCGAGGCCGGCAACCAGCTGTTCGGCCCCTCCGGCGCCGTCGAGGTCACCGTCCAGCTCCCGGCGGGCTCCACCGTCGACGCGAAGGCCGCGGCCGCCGAACTCCGGGGCGTCGGCCGCCTCGGCGACGTCACCTTCGACAGCGCCCAGGGCCCCGTCAAGCTCGACGAGGCCGGCCGCGCCCGCCTCTCCCTCCAGGACGGCGACATCACCGTCGGCCGCCTCGACGGCTCCGCCGAACTCACCACCGCCCGGGGCGACCTGAACGTCCACGAGGCCGCCGGCGGCACCCTCGTCCTCGACACCCGGTCCGGCTCCATCACGGTCGGCGCCGCCCGCGGCGTCTGTGCCGCCCTCGACGCCGGCACCTCCTACGGCCGGATCCACAACTCCCTCCGCAACGCCGACGGCGCCGGCGCCGGCCTCACCATCCGGGCCACCACCTCCCACGGCGACATCACCGCCCGCAGCCTCTGACCCGCCCCACCCACCCCGCCATGCCGGGCCGGTTCCAGCCGATCGCCGCGTACCAGCCCTCCACCCCCGCCGTCGAGACGCTCCGCGGCCTCCTCCTCGGCACGGATCGGCCACAACGGCCGGCTCGCCCTCGCCCGGTGCGCCGCCCCGACGGTCCTCGGCCACCTCCGGTCGGCGAAGACCTTCGCCAAGGGCCCGCGGCAGGGCCGATGCCGGCACACCGCGAGCCCCCCCGCGGCCCGGCCGGGACCTGTGTCCCGCCCGGGCCGAAGCGTTGCGGCACGCGGTCCGTCCGGGACGGCGACCCGCCCCGCCGGACAGACGGACCGGCCGCCCGCCCGGAGCAGCACCCCCGGGCCCCCTCGGGAGGGCTCAGGAGTGCCCGCACCCCATCCCCACCCGCGTCAGCTCCTCCACCGCCCCGTCGATCGGATGCGGCTTCCTCCACCGCATCAGATTGATCGCGAACGACACCTGCCGGCCCCCGTCCGCCCGGGTCATCGTCACCGTCCCCGCCCCCCACACCGTCCCCTCGTTCCCCCAGAAGGTGCCGCACCCCGGCACGTCCACCCGGTGCAGCCCGAGCCCGTACTCGATCGTCGAACCGTCCAGGGCGATCACCGGCACCGTCCGCCGCATCTCCGCCAGCGACGCGGCGGAGACCACCTCACCGGCCAGCAGCTTCCCGTAGAAACGGTTCAGATCCTCCATCGTGGACACCAGCCCGGCACCGGTCATCACCCACGACATGTCGTACGTGCTGTAGTCCCGCGGCGGCTCCAGCGCCCCCCACAGCCCCTCGTACATCCGCGCGTGCGGCCCCCGCATCCGGGCCCCGGCGGGGAAACCGGTGTTCCGCAGCCCGGCGGGCCGGATCACGTGCCGGGTGATGTACTCCTCCGCCGGCAGGCCCGTCACCCGCTCCAGCAACTGCCCGAGCAGCAGGTAGTTGGTGTTCGAGTAGACGCCGGGCGTGGCCCCCGGCTCACCGGTGGACGGCGCCGCCAGCCCCAGCGCGATCAGCTCGGCCGGACGGAAGGTCCGATACCGGTTCTCGTCCAGGCTCCGAGCCGACACCGGCTCCCCGGCCCCGCTGATCGACGGGAACGCGTACGGGATGTACTCGGCGAACCCGCTGGTGTGGTTGAGCAGCATCCGCACGGTCACCCGCCGGCCCCGCTCACCCGGCACCAGGTCCGGCAGATGGTCGCCCACCGGGTCGTCCAGGCGCAGACGGCCCCGTTCGACCTGCTGCAGCACGGCGGCGGCCACGAAGGTCTTGGTGATGCTGCCGACCCGGTGCCGCATCCCGGGCGTGACGGGCCGGCCGGTGGCCAGATCCGCGACCCCCGAGGCGCCCCGCCAGGTCCGGCCCGCGTCCCGCACCTCCGCGAACACCCCCGGCATCCCGGCATCACGCAGCCCGTCCAGGGCCGAACGCAGCGCCGCACGGTCCGGCACCGGCTCCCGCGGTACGGACACCGGGGGAGCGGGCGCCGGTCCGGTGGCCGAGGCGGGCGGCGCGCCCGCGGCCAGGCCGAGCGCGGCGACGAGCATGAGCGTACGTATCTTCACAATGACTCCTCGGTCGTGTCGTCCGGACGTCAGCCGGCCAGGGCCCGGCGCAGCACGTCCCCCAGCTCGGCGTTCTGCCGCTGCGAGATCTCGGCGCTGACGATGGCCTGCGAGCCGTGGAAGGTCCCCGGCCACTGATGCAGCTCGACCGTCACCCCGGCCCGCAGCAGCCGCAGCGCGTACGCGATGTCCTCGTCCCGGTTCGGACACAGCTCGGCCGTCCCGATGTACGCCGGCGGCAACCCGCCCAGATCGGCGGCACGCGCCGGCGCCGCGAAGGGCGTCGCCTCCGCACCGCCCAGGTAGAACCCCCAGGAGGCCGCCACCCGGTCCCGGTCCATCCACGGCGTGTCCGTGAAGTTCCGCTGCGACCAGGACTCCTGCCGGTCGTCCAGCTGAGGCTGATTCAGCAGCTGGAACCGGATCGCGGGCCCCCGCTCGTCCCGCGCCCGCAGGGCCAGAGCGGCGGCGAGCCCGCCCCCGGCACTGTGCCCGCCCACCGCGATCCGCTCCCCGTCCACCCCGAGCGGCCCGGCGTTCGCCGCCACCCAGTGCAGTACGGCCCAGGCGTCGTCCAGCGCCGCCGGGAACGGGTGCTCCGGAGCCAGCCGGTACCCCACCGACACCACCACCTGCCCGGAACCGGCCGCGAGCCGCACGGCCCACGGGTGCTCGGTGTCGAGCGTGCCCATCACGTACCCGCCGCCGTGCAGCCAGACCACCGCACCCCGCGCACCGGCCGGCCGGTAGACCCGCACCGGCACCCCCGGCGCACCCGGCACCACGGCCGGAACGGTCCACTCCTCCACGACCAGGCCCTGCACCTCCGGCACCGGCACGGCCGACGCCAACCCTGCGAGTCCCTCCCGGGACGCGACCGGATCACTGAGGTCCGTACGGGGGAACAGCGGGACGAACACTTCGAGTTCGGGATCCATGCGGCCCATCCTCCGCGCGGCGCCCCCCACCCGTCAGCCGCCACCCGTCGCACACCACCGGCCACCCACGCACCGAACGGCGCACCCCCGCACCCACCGGCGCTCCTATCCTGTCCGCCATGGAGGCACTGGCACTACGTCTGTCGGGACTCGACCCCTACGTCGACGGCGCGATCCGCATCGTGACGTTCTACGACACCCTGATGCGCCGCCGCGTCGACCTGCCCGCGCTCGCCCGCGCCTCCGCCGGCCTCGCCGAATGCGTCACCGGCATCCGCCTGCACGGCACCGGCCGGCCGATCCGCGTCTCCCCCCTCGGCACCGAGGCCACCGGACCCGAACTTCCCGCCACCGCCACGGCCCCCGTCACCCTCGACGACGAGAAGATCGGCACCGTCTGGCTCGAACGCCCCGGCCCCGCCCACCACCTCGACGACATCCTCCTCGACCGCCTCGCCCTCGCCGTCGCCGCCGCCGTCGAACGCTACGGCCCCGCCCGCACGACCATGGCCGACCCCGCCCTCGTCGAACTCGCCGTCGGCCCCACCACCGACGACCCCACCCGCGCCCGCGCCCTCCGCCTCCTCGGCTTCCCCGCAGGCACCCGCCTCCACGTCGCCGCCGTCCACACCCCGGGGCCCCTCGACCGGCTCGCCGCCCACGTCTGCCCCCAGGGCCTCGTCAAAGCCGCCGCCCTCGGCACCGACACCCCCCTCGGCGTCCTCCTCGCCACCGCCCTCGACCCCACCCGCTTCCCCGGCGACACCCGCGCCGGCCTCGCCACCGCCGACGACCCCACCCTCGCCTGGCACCACGCCCGCACCGCCCTCCGCTTCACCACCACCCACCAACCCGTCATCCACCACACCGACCTCGGCGCCCTCGCCCTCCTCGCCGACATCCCCGCCGGCACCGCCCGCGCCAACCCCGACGTCGCCGCCCTCACCCAGCTGGCCACCAGCCCCGACGACCTGGCCACCCTCGACGCCTACTGCGCCACCGCCTCCGTCCGCCGCGCCGCCGACCGCCTCCACCTCCACCACAGCACCGTCTCCCGCCGCCTCGACCACCTCACCCGCACCCTCCCCTTCGACCCCACCACCCCCACCGGCCTCACCCGCGCCCGCCTCGCCCTCACCCTCTGGCGCCTCCACACCCCCACCCCCGGCAGGTGACGCCCCCCGGCGCATCCACCCCGCGACCGCCGGACGACGCCCCCGACAGTCCCCCGGTCGCACCCCCCACCTGCGGGTTCCGCCCCCGGACCGCGTGTTCTACTGGGACCGCTCGCCGACGCTTCACCGACACACGGAAGGGGGCACCCCATGCGGGAACAGAACGCGGCACCGACACCGCCGGGCACCGCCCCCACCGTCGGCGACCTCGGCGGCTACATCGTGGACGAAACCGGCCACATCGCCGCCGTCAACGACCGCGGACTCACCCTGCTGCGCCTCACCCGCGACGCGATGCTCGGCCGCGACCACCACGAACTGCTGCACCGCGACGCCGAAGGCAACACCGGCCCCCGGGCCCTCTGCCCCCTCATGGACGCCGTCGTCTCCCGCGCCGCCTGCAGCGGCACGGACATGTGCTTCGTACGCGGCGACGGACTCCTCCTGCCCGTCCACTGGACCGCCACCCCCCACCCCGCGGGCGACGGCCCCGGCACCCTGGTGCTCTTCCACCCCGGCCCCGTCGACGTACCCGAGGCCGCCACCGGAGGATCACTCCCCCAGCTCGAACGCCTCGCCCTGCTCGCCGAGACCACCACCTCGCTGACCTCCACGATGAACGAACAGGAGACGGTCGACCGGCTGACCCGCCTCGTCCTCCCCCGCCTCGCCGACTGGATGGTCGTCGACCTGATAGCCGACGGCGGCGACATCCGGCGCACCCGCGTCGCCGAACACCGCAGCGGCCGCCTCCTGCGCCACCCCGAACTCGAAGGCCCCATCCCCGGCGTCACGGCACAGTCACCCCTGCCCCTCTCCCGGGCCCTGCGCGGCAGCGCCGCCTCCCTGGTCGGACCGGAGATCTACCAGGGCGAACCCGACTCCGGCATCGCCGCCGTCCAGCACGACCTGTTCGCCGCCACCGACATCCACTCCGCCGTCATCGCCCCCATCCGCGGCCCCCGCGAGATCCTCGGCGCCCTCACCCTCGGACGCGGCGACAACCCCATCGCCTTCACCACCCGCGACCTGTCCCTCCTCGAGGACATCGCCCGCCGCGCCGGCCTGGCCATCTCCAACTCACGCCTCTACCAGCGCCAGCGCCGCATCGCCGAAACCATGCAGCGCTACCTCCTGCCCCGTCTCCCCGACGTACCAGGAGTCGAGCTGTACGCGAGCTACCTCCCCGCCCCCGACGCCTCCCAGGTCGGCGGCGACTGGTACGACGCCTTCCCCCTCTCCGACGACGCCACCGGCCTCGTCATCGGCGACGTCGCCGGCCACGACCTCGAAGCAGCCGCCCGCATGGCACAGCTGCGCAACATGCTCCGCGCCCTGGCATGGTCCGAGCAGCACCCGCCCAGCGTCCTCGCCCAGCTCGACCAGGTGACGGCCCGCTCCACCGACCTCTCCACCGCCACCCTCATCCTCGGCCGCCTCTCCACCACCCCGGAGACCGGATGGACCTGGGAATGGACCAACGCCGGCCACCCCCCGCCCCTCCTCATCACGCACGACGGCCACGCCGACTACCTGCACACCCCCCGCAGCGTGCTCCTCGGCACCGGCACCCACATCACCCGAGGCCGGGACACCGTCCACCTGCCCCCCGGTTCCACCCTCCTGCTGTACACCGACGGACTCATCGAATCGCGCGCCCACGGCATCGAACCCGGCCTCGCACGCCTCCGCCGCCGCGCCGCCACCCTCGCCCGTCACAGCCTGGACGCCATCTGCGACCGTCTCCTCACCGACGTCCGCCCCCCGGACAACGACGACGACGTCGCCCTCCTGGCCCTGCGCGTCCCCCACCCGGGCAGCCGAACGCCACGCCCGGCCCAGCCGAACTGACACGCCCCCGGCTCACCGGTCACGGCCCCGGCGGAAGACCCCCCGCGCCCACGACCGTGTCGTCCCACGCCGCCACGGGCGCTCCGGCGCCGTCACCCAGAACACCGTCCCCACCACACCGAAGATCACCACCCCGACCAGGGCGGTGGGGACCCCCAGAGCGAGCACGGACGCCAACAGGAACTCG
>NZ_JAPSIW010000256.1 GCF_031178505.1 Streptomyces sp.
GCCGGAAGCCGGTCACGACGGCCTGGGCGGGCCGCTCGCCGTGGACGTACGCCTCACGCATCCGGGTGACGAGGAAGACCTCGTAGTCCATGGCGAGACCGAAGACGACACCCACCATGAAGATCGGCATCATCGACATGATCGGGCCGGTCTGCTCGACGCCGAACAGGCTGCCCAGCCAGCCCCACTGGAAGACCGCGACGACCGCGCCGAGGGCCGCGACGACCGAGAGCAGGAAGCCGAGGGCCGCCTTGAGCGGGACGAGGACGGAGCGGAAGACCAGGGTCAGCAGGACGAAGGCGAGCCCGACGACCAGGGCGAGGTAGGGCACCAGGGCGTCGTTCATCTTCTGCGAGAAGTCGATGTTCATCGCGGTGGCGCCGGTGACGAGGACCTCGTCGCCGGTGGCGTCCCGGATGTCGTGGACCAGCGTCTCGGTGGCGGCCGAGGAGGGCCGGTCCTTCGGGACGACGGTGATCATGGCGGCGTCGCCGGCCTTGTTGGCGGTCGCCGGGGTGACGGCGGCCCAGCCGTCGAGGCCCTTGATCGTGGAGACGGTCCGGTCGGCGGTGGCCCGGTCGCCGTCCACGACGACGAGGAGGGGGCCGTTGGAGCCGGGGCCGAAGCCGTCGGACAGCAGGTCGTACGCCCGGCGCTCGGTGGCGGAGACCGGCTTGACGCCGTCGTCCGGCAGGCCCATCTCCAGGGAGGCGGCGGGGACGGCCATGGCGCCGAGGCCGAGGACGCCGACGAGCAGCACCATCAGGGGGCGGCGGACGACGAAGCCGGCCCAGCGCGTCCCCGCGTTGGGCTTCGCCGGGGCCCCGGTCGTACCGGCACCCTGCTTGCCCGCCTCCCTACCCTCGGCCGCCTTGGCCGCCTTGCGCTCCTTACGGCTGACGATCTTGTCGCCGGCGAAGCCCAGCAGCGCCGGGATGAGGGTGAGCGCGATGAGGACGGCGATCACCACGGTGCCGGCGGCGGCGAAGCCCATCTTCGTCAGCATCGGGATGTTGACGACGGCCAGGCCGACGAGGGCGATGACGACGGTGAGACCGGCGAAGACGACGGCGGAGCCCGCCGTGCCGACCGCGCGGCCCACGGCCTCCTCCTTGTCCCGGCCCTCGGCGAGCTCCGCGCGGTAGCGGGAGACGATGAAGAGGGCGTAGTCGATGCCGACGGCCAGGCCGATCATCGTGGCGAGGGTGGAGGTGGTGCTGCCCAGGTCCAGGACGTTCGCGAGGGCCGTGATCGCGGAGACGCCGATGCCGACGCCGATGATCGCGGTGAGCAGCGGGAGCCCGGCGGCCACGAGCGAGCCGAAGGTGAGGACGAGCACGATGCCGGCGATGACCACGCCGACGGCCTCGCTCGCGCCCTGCTCCGGCATGGTCTGGAGCGCGTCACCGCCGATCTCGACGGTCAGCCCCCTGCCCTGCGCGTTGTGCCCGGTCTCCTTGAGGGCGTCCCGGGTCGCGTCGGTCAGCTCCATCGCGTTGACCTTGTACGTGACGGAGACGTAGGCGGTCGAGCCGTCGCGGGAGACGGCCTGCGTGGTGTACGGGTCGGAGACGGCGGCGATCTGGTCCGAGCCGGACTTCAGGGCGGCGACGGTCTCCTCGACGACGGCCTTGTGCGCGGCGTCGGTCATCTTCCGGCCGTCGGGGGCCTTGAAGACGACGCGGGCGGTGGCTCCGTCGGCGCCGGCGCCGGGGAAGCGTTCTTCGAGCAGGTCGAAGGCGCGCTGGGCCTCGGTGCCGGGTATGGAGAAGGAGCTGGAGGTGGCGGCGGGCGCGGTGGCGGCGCCGACTCCGGCGACCGCCAGGAGCGCCACCCACAGGAGGGCGACGAGCCGTCGGCGCCGGAAGGCGGAGCGGCCCAGCTTGTAGAGGAAGGTGGCCACGGGTGCGTACTCCCGGTGTGATTGGGACAGGGCATGGGGAGCCGGCCCGACGGCGTGAGCGGTACGCGTCAGGTGGTGCGGGGTGCTGCGGGTCGCTGCGGGGACAGCGGGTGTCAGACGCCGAGTGAGGGGAGCACGACGGCGTCGACGTAGGCGCTGAGGAACGCGTGGTCGACCGGCTGATCGTCGATCAGCGGACGGGCGACGAACGCGCCGATCAGCATGTGCGGGACGAGCGAGAGCGCCGGGTTCCCGGCGTCGACCTCGCCCCTGCGGACGGCCCGGCCGAGGACTTCCGCGAGACCGTTCATCTCGGGTGCGATGAGCAGCTCGCGCAGGGCCTGGTGCAGGTCGGGGTTGTCGTGGACGGCATGGGCCAGACCCCGCATCAGCGCGGCGTCCTTCTCCATCTGGCAGTCGTCGGTCCGCTCCAGGAGCGCCTGGAAGTCCCCGCGCAGGGAACCGGTGTCGATCTCGGTGAGATCGACCGGCTTGTTGTGGCGCAGGGCACGGGCGACCAGTTCCGGCTTGCTCCCCCACTGGCGGTAGAGGGTGGCCTTGCTGGAACGGGTGCGGGCGGCGACGGCGTCCATGGTGAGGGCGTCGTAGCCGACCTCGCGGAGGAGGTCGAGCACGGCTTCGTACAGCTCGGACTCACGCTCGGGGGTGAGCCTGCTGCGTGCCATGACCGGTCTCCCGTCCGATCGAAACGGTGTCGTACACCTCGACCCTACCCGCACCCTCATCGAAACGAAACCGTTTCGTACGTGTTCTGGGACACACGGCGTCCGGCCCCGCGCCGGCCCTCCCCCGTACGGGTGCGGCGGGTGGACACGCGTACGAGTTGCCGCGCCCCCTTCGCGCGGAAAGCATGAGGGGGTGAGCGACGACGTGGCCTACCTCCGTTTTCCGCACCTCCACGACGACCTGCTGTGCTTCGCGGCCGAGGACGACCTGTGGCTCGCCCCCCTCGTACCCGAGGGCGAACGGCCCGGCAGAGCCTGGCGGCTCACGGTCGACCGCACCCGCGTCGGCCCGCCGCGCTTCTCCCCCGACGGCCGCCACGTGGCCTACACGAGCTGGCGCAGCCTGGACCCCGAGATCCACCTCGTGCCCGTCGACGGCGGACCGGCCCGACGGCTCACGCACTGGGGTTCCACCGACACCCGGGTCTGCTCCTGGACGCCGCCGGACAAGGACGGCCGCTCCGACATCCTCGCCGTCTCCTCGCACGGCCAGCCCTTCTCGTACTTCTCGTGGGCCTACACCGTGCCCACCGACGGCTCGCCCGGCGGCCGCATGCCCTGGGGGCCGGTCAGCGACATCTCCTGCTCCGACCAGGCCGGCGGGGAGCGCCGCACCCTCCTCCTCACCGGCCGGCCGCCGCACGAGCCCGCCGCCTGGAAGCGCTACCGGGGCGGTGCCACCGGCCGGCTCTGGCTGCACGGCGAACGGCTCCTGGCCGACCTCGGGGGCCAGCTCGACGCACCGATGTTCGTCGGCGGGCGGATCGCCTTCCTCTCCGACCACGAGGGCATCGGCAACCTCTACTCCTGCCTGCCCGACGGCACCGACCTGCGCCGCCACACCGACCACGACGCCTTCTACGCCCGGCACGCCTCCAGCGACGGCCGCCGGGTCGTCTACCAGTGCGCGGGCGACCTGTGGATCGTGGACGAGCTGACCCCGGACTCCCGGCCGCGCAAGCTGGAGGTACGACTGGGGGGCCAGCGCGCGGGCCGCCGCCCCTATCAGGTGCCCGCCGCCCACCACGTCGACGCGCTCTCCGTCGACGAGACCGGCCGCGCCAGCGCCGTCGGGGTGCGCGGCAGCCTCTACTGGCTCACCCACCGCGACGGCCCGGCCCGCGCCCTGACCGACACCCCCGGGGTGCGGGTCCGGCTGCCCGAGATGCTCGGCAGCGGGGGCCGGATCGCGTACGTCACCGACGCCGAGGGCGAGGACGCCATCGAGGTGGCGTACCTGCCGCGCGCCACCGGCGACCGGCCGCCCCGCCGCCTCGCGCAGGGCCTGCTCGGCCGGGTCGAGGAGATGGCCGCCGACCCCGACGGGGACCGCCTCGCCGTCGCCTCCCACGACGGCAGGCTGCTCCTGATCGACACCGGTGAGGACTCGGGCGGCCTCGAGGTCACCGGAACCGGCGAGGAGCCGGACGGTACGGAAGAAGCCGCGGCCCCAGGTACGGACGGGGTCCCGGGTACGGACCGGCCCTCAGGCACGGAAGGGGTTGAGGGCGCGGAAGGCACCGGGGCCACGGACGGAGCCTCCGCCACGGAAGCGGCGCCCGCCCGCGTCACCGAGCTCATCCGGTCCGTCAACGGCCCCGTCCGCGACCTCGCCTTCTCCCCCGACGGCGCCTGGCTGACCTGGTCGCACCCCGGTATCGGCCGCTCCCTGCGCTCCATCAAGATGGCCCGCATCGCCGGCCCCGGCGCCCCCACCGTCGTCGACGTCACCAACGGCCGCTTCGAGGACGAGAACCCGGTCTTCACCCGGGACGGCCGCTATCTGGCCTTCCTCTCCTGGCGGGGCTTCGACCCGGTGTACGACGTCCACACCGGCGACCTGTCCTTCCCGCTGGGCTGCCGCCCCTATCTCGTACCACTCTCCTCCGCCACGCCCTCCCCCTTCGCGCTGCTCCCCGACGGGCGGCCGGCGGCCGGCGGGCTCGACCCCGACGACGCCGTGGACACCGGGGACGGCACGGTCACCGTCGAGGTCGAGGGCCTGGCCGACCGGGTCACGCCCTTCCCGGTCGCCGCCTCCAAGTACTCGGCCCTGCACCCGGTCAGCGGCGGCGGCCTGGTCTGGCTGCGCTGGCCCATCTCGGGCGCGCTCGGCGAGACCTTCGCCAACCCGGCCGACACCTCGGGCCGCCCCACCCTGGAACACTTCTCCGTGACCCGGGCGCGCCGCACCGAACTCGCCAAGGACCTGGACTGGTTCGCCGTCAGCGGTGACGGCAGCCGGCTGGTGATCGTGGACGAGGGCGAGCTGCGGGCCGTGCCCGCCACCGAGCCCGGCGACGGCGACTCGACCGTCTACCTGGACCTGCGGCGCATCCTGCACGAGGTCGACCCGGGCGCCGAGTGGCGGGGGGCCTTCGACGAGGCGGGGCGGATCGTCCGCGCCTACTTCTGGGAACCCGGCATGGGCGGGGTCGACTGGTCCGCGATCCTGGACCAGTACCGTCCGCTGGTCGAACGGGTCGCCTCACCCGACGAGTTCGCCGATCTGCTGCGCGAGGTCATGGGCGAACTCGGCACCTCGCACGCCTACGTCACCCCCGCCCGCCGCAACGAGGGCCCGCCGCACTACCAGCGCCCGCAGGGCCTGCTCGGCGCCAACTTCGTGCCCCGAGAGGGCGGCTGGACGGTGAAACGCATCCTGCCCGGCGACTCCTCCGACTCCAAGGCCCGTTCACCGCTCGCCGGCACCGGCATCCGCCCCGGCGCGATCCTCACCCACGTCGACGGCCGGCCCGTGGACCCGGTGGCCGGGCCGTACCCGCTGCTCGCCGGCACCGGCGGCACCACCGTCGAGCTCACCTTCACGCCCGCCGAGGGCGAGGGCCGCGCCCGCCGGGTCGCCGTCGTCCCGCTCGTGGACGAGCGCCCGCTGCGCTACCAGGACTGGGTCACCAAGCGGCGCGCGGTGGTCCGGGAGCTGAGCGGCGGCCGGTGCGGCTACCTCCACATCCCCGACATGGGCGGCTCCGGCTGGGCGCAGTTCAACCGCGACCTGCGCATGGAGGTCTCACGGCCCGCGCTCATCGTGGACGTGCGCGGCAACGCGGGCGGCCACATCAGCGAGCTGGTGATCGAGCAGCTCACCCGGAAGATCCTGGGCTGGGACCTCACCCGGAACGCGCAGCCCGTCAGTTACGCCTCGAACGCCCCGCGCGGCCCCGTCGTCGCCCTCGCCGACGAGGCCACCTCCTCCGACGGCGACATGATCACCGCCGCCTTCAAGCTGCTCGGCCTCGGACCCGTGGTCGGCCAGCGCACCTGGGGCGGGGTCGTCGGCATGACCGGCCGCCACCGGCTCGGCGACGGCACGCAGATCACCGTCCCGATGAACGCCGCCTGGTTCCCCGAGTACGGCTGGTCGGTCGAGAACCACGGCGTCGAACCCGACCTCGCGGTCCTGCGCACCCCCCTGGACTGGGCCGAGGGCCGGCACGCCCAGCTGGACGACGCCGTGCACGTGGCGCTCGCGCTCCTGGAGAAGACACCGGCCGCGAGCCCCCCGGGCTACGAGGACGTACCGGACCGCTCGCGTCCGAAGCTGCCCCCGAGGTCGAGCTCGTAGGCGATGCCGGGCTCGCCGGGCCCGAGGCCGACGCTGCCGACGGCCCCGAAACCGACACGGGTGAGGACCGCGCGGGAGGCGTCGTTGGCGAGGGCAGCGGCCGCGGTGAGCCGGCGCAGCCCGTACTCCTCGACGGCGAGCCGGCACACCTCCCGTACGCCCCGGGTGGCGAGGCCCCGGCCGGTCGCCTTCTCGGCCAGCCGGAAGCCGAGTTCGGCGGTGCCCTCGCGCGGGTCGACGCCGAGCAGGTTGACCCGGCCGAGGATCTCCCCGCCCTCCGCCACCAGCACGTGGAAGTGGATCTCGCCGGCGTCCTGCGCCTCCAGCAGCTCCCGGTACCGGGCGTCGAACTCCTCGAAGTACGCCTCGCCCCGGTCGGGCACCGAGCGGGTGAAGAACGCCCGGTTCTCCCGCTCGAAGGCGAGCAGGGCGGGCCCGTGGTCGGATCGGATGCGCTCAAGTACGGCCATGGGCGCCACGGTACGGAGAACCGGCCCGGGACGCGCGCGACTTATGCGCCAAGATCACGCGCGAAAGGCGCACCCGGCGTCCCGGGTGCGCCTTCCTCAAGGACGGCCGACGCCGAGCGGCGTCAGACTCCTCGGGCGCCGTACGGCGGCGGGGTCAGGACTCGTAGTCCCGGTTCCGCTGCTGGGCGTCCTGCTGCGGGCGGCGCGTCTGCTCCGCGGCGCGCTCCCGGCCCTGGGCCGCACGCTCACGGCCCTGGGTGGCGCGCTCCGACGCCTCGTTCTTCGCCTTGCCCGCGGCCTGCTTGGCCTGCTCCTTGAGCTGCTCGGCCTTGTCCTTGAACTGGTCCATGCCCATGAAAGTTCACTCCTAGAAGGGTGTGAGGGGGACGGGGCCCGTTGGCCCCGGGGGCACGACCAGATTCGCATGGGCGAACATACTTCGCATGTCGGAGCATCACGGTACGTAACGGGCCGGGGCCGGGCCCCTGTGCGGGGCCGGCCCCCTCCCTCAGGCCCGTTCCGCCCGCGCCGCTTCGTCGGCCGCGCCGCCCGCGCCGACCAGGCCCTTGGAGACGGTCCCGAGCCGCGGCCCGAAGCGCTCCACCTCGCGGCGGCCCACCGTGGCGATCAGGCCCGGGAGGTGGCCGCGCACCGACTGCATCCCGCGCAGCCACCACTGGGCGTACACATGGGCCGAGCGCCGCTCGATGCCCGCCACGATCCGGTCCACGGCCGGGCCGAGGGGGTACGTGCGGTTCGCCGGCCACGGCAGCCGCCGCCGCAGCTCCTTCATCACGTCGTCCTGGTCGGCACCCCGCACCATGTCCGTGTCGGTCCAGGAGAGGTAGCCGACGCCCACCTTCACGCCCCTGTGGGCCACTTCGGCGCGCAGGCTGTGCGCGAAGGCCTCCACGCCCGACTTGGAGGCGCAGTACGCCGTCATCATCGGGGCCGGGGTGATCGCGGCGAGCGAGGCGATCTGGAGGAAGTACCCGCGGGATTCCATCAGGACGGGCAGGAAGGCCCGGCCGGTGACGGCGCCGCCGATGAGGTTGACCTCGATCACCCGCCGCCAGGCGACCGGGTCGGAGTCGACGAACGGACCGCCCGCCGCGACACCGGCGTTGGCGACGACGATGTCGACCTTTCCGAACCGTTCCTTCACCTCGGCCGCGACCCGGGCCATGGTCTCGTGGTCGGTGACGTCGGCGTGCCACCAGTCGGCCTCGGTGTGCAGCCGCCCCGCCACCTCCTTGAGCAGCTCCGGTTCCAGGCCGACCAGCGCGATCTTCGCGCCGCGCGCGGAGAGCTTGCGGGCGAGGAGTTCTCCGACGCCGCGGGCACCTCCGGTGACGACCGCCACCTGTCCTTCCAGGCTCACCCTGCTCATGCCTCTGCCTCCTCCTTCGCCCCCAGGTAGGTGAGGGTCAGTTCGCGGATGGCCGCGGTGACGGCCTCGGGTGCCTCCACCGGCGTCATGTGGCCCACGCCGGCCAGCTCGACCAGGCCCGTGCAGTGCGGCAGCGCCTCCGCCATCGCCCGGGAGTGGGCGGCCGGGGTGAGCCGGTCGGCGGTGCCGACGAGCACCGCCACCGGAAGCCGCAGGTCCGCGAGGCCGGCCTGGAGATCGAGGCCGGCCAGGACCTGCGACCAGCCGTACCGGGCGGGGCGCGGGCAGGCGTGCACGATCCGGGCGCAGGTGTCGACCCGGTCGGGCGCCGAACCGGGGCC
>NZ_JAPSIW010000257.1 GCF_031178505.1 Streptomyces sp.
GAGCCGGTCGGCGAGCGCGCCGCCGACCAGGAACATGCCCTGCTGGGAGAGGTTGCGGGCGCCGAGGACCAGCCCCACCGCCCAGGCCGCCATGCCGAGACCGTCCGCGAGGTGCGCGGCCAGGAAGGGCATGAGCATGTAGAAGCCGAGGTTGATGGTGAGCTGGTTGAGGAACAGCAGCCGGACGGCCGGTTCGAAGGAACGGCTCTGCTTCCAGATGCCGCCCTTGGGCGGCGCGGCGGTGGCGCTCAACGGGTCCGCCCCGTCCGTCCGGCCCGGTCCGCGCCGGAGGGACCGGGGAGACCCGGGAGACCGGACCGGCCGGTGGCACGGTCGGTGTCGCGCGGGCCAGGGCCCCGGTCCGTACCGCAGACACCGGGGGTCCGGGGGCCCAGGACCGCCGGCGGGTGCGGCCGCGCGGCCCCGTGGGCCCGCCGCTCCGCCCGGTTCAGGACCCTGCGCGTCCAGCCGTCGACGCGCTCGGCGCTCACGTACGGCGCCGGCTCCTCGCGCACCGGGCCGTCGAGGAGGCCGTGCGCCGCGCAGAACTCGTCGTTGAAGACGGTGTCGAAGTACCGCTGCGGCCCGTCCGGGAAGACGGCCGCGATCCGGGTCCCGCGCGGCCGGGTCCGGGCGAGCCACCCCGCGACCAGCGCGACCGCGCCCACGCTCCAGCCGCCGGTCGCGAACTGGCGCGCGGCCAGGCGGCGGGCCGACCGCACGGCCTCCGCCGGGCCGACCCAGTGGACCTCGTCGAAGGCCGCGTGGTCCACGTTCGCCGGGTGGATGGAGGAGCCGAGGCCCCGCATGAGCCGCTCGCCGGCCGGAAGGCCGAAGACGGTGGAGTTCACGGAGTCGACGCCGACCAGTTCCAGGGCCGGGCTGCTGGTGGCGCGCAGCGCGCGGGCGATGCCGGCCGAGTGGCCGCCGGTGCCGACCGCGCAGACCAGCACGTCGATCCGGTCGAGCTGGTCGGAGAGTTCGGCGGCGAGCCCGGTGTAGGCACCGGGGTTGTCGGGGTTCCCGTACTGGTCGGGGCACCAGGCCCCGTCGAGGTCGGCGAGCAGTTCGGCGACCCGGTCCTTCCGCGCCTGCTGCCAGCCGCCGTGCGGACTGGGCTCGGGCACGACGTGGACGCGGGCCCCGTGGGCGACGAGCATCCGCTCGACGATCGGTTCGAGGCCGGGGTCGGTGACGACGTGCACGGGGTGGCCGTGGAGGACGCCCGCGAGGGCGAGTCCCAGACCGAGGGTGCCGGAGGTCGACTCGACGATGGGCGCGCCGGGGCGCAGCTGCCCGCGCCGCCGGGCCTGTTCGACCATGTGGAGGGCGGCGCGGTCCTTGATGCCGCCGAAATTGAAGCCTTCGAGCTTGGCCCAGTAGCCGTCGTCCGTCCACAGGACGGGCGTGTTGCCGACGGTCTGACCGGCGATGCCGGGCGGCGGCGGGTACAGGGGCAGGGTCATGGGGGGTACGTCCTTGGAGTGAGTACGCCGGAAGGAAGCCTTGCCGTGTCCGGGGCCGTACGCGCGGCGCCCGGGGCGACCCGAGGGGGCGCCCCAGTGGTCGTACGGCGGCAGGGCTCAGTTCCGGTTCACTCCGAGGGCGATGAGCAGGTGCCCGGGCGCGGGCCCGGGGCCCGCCCGGTCCCGTACGCGGGCGCGCGGGACGGCGGGGAACAGCGCGTCGTGCGCGACGAGCGGCGCTCCGGCCGTGTCCGGGGCGGTGAGCTGGGGGCCGGCGGGAGTCTGCGCCGCCGGCAGATGGACGTCGTGCGGCAGCCCGCCGTCGCCGCCCTCGTGACAGCCGTGCGTGGGCGTCCCGGGCACGGGGGACGCGGAGGGGGCGGGCGCCCCGGAGTGGACGGCAGCCGTGACGGGGGCGGTGGCCCGGGCGCCGGGTCCGGCAGCCGTGACGGGGAAGGCGCCGGGGGCCCGGTCGGCGGCTGCGGCGGCCGCGACGTGGGCCGGAACCGAGGGTGGAAGGGCGGCCGGGAGCGCGTGGCCGTGCGCCCCGTGGCAGATCCCGGCGAAGAGGGCGAGCACCGTGAGCAGCAGCAGGAGGGCGGGCGCCCGCCGTCCTGCCTGTCCCCGCGTGATCGCCACGCGGTCCGCCCCACCGGTCCCGTCACTCATGGTGCGCGCGAGACTACGGCGCGCGCCTGGTGGCGGGCAAAGGGACGGGCCCTGTTCCGGCCAGCGTTTACTTCGGGACGGTCGCTACAGGTTGCGCTCGGCGAAGACCTTCAGCGCGTCCCGCACCAGGATCGCCGTGCCCTCGCCGTGCCGGTCGTAGTTGGCCGTGAAACGCGGGTCGTCGACGTACATCTGGCCGAGGCCGATCACGTACTCCTTGCTCGGCGCCGTCGTGGCCGACAGCCAGTCGCAGTGCCGCCGGGCGAGCGCCTGCACCTCCGCGGAGTCCGCGGCGAGTCCGGCCCGCGCCGCCGCCGCGAAGCCGCGGGCGATGTCCTTCTGCTCGTCCATGAACGCCTTCTTCTCCGCGTCGCTCAGCGACCGCCACCAGCGGTCCCCCCGCTCGTACGCGTCCCGGCCCCAGCGTTCGGTGACCTCCGCCTCGTACCGCGTGTGGTCGAAGCCGTCGAAGACTTCCTCCGCCATCAGTTCCTCTCCTCTCTCGGTTCTGTGGAGAGTGGTCCGCACGGCCTCGATCTGCCGGCCGATGCGCTCCCGTTCCCGCTCCAGCAGGCGCAGGTGGGTACGGAGGGCGGCGGGGGTGTCCCGCTGCCCTTCGAGGACCTCGGCGATCGCGGGCAGCGACAGGCCCAGCTCCCTCAGGAGCAGGATGCGCTGCAGCCGCACGAGCGACGCCTGGTCGTAGTACCGGTAACCGTTCGCGCCGATCCGGCTCGGTTCCAGCAGCCCCAGCTCGCCGTAGTGGCGGAGCGTACGGCTGGTGGTACCGGCCTTCCTGGCGATCTCCTGGATCGACCACTCCATGACGGAGACGCTAGAACTTGACGTTGCGTAAAGGTCAAACGCCGCTCGGGCGGTTCTCTTCGAGCGGCCGGCGCAGGGCGGGCACGGAACGCCGAAGGCCCGGATCCGTTTCCGGATCCGGGCCTTCGGGCTACTGAGTAGCGGGGACAGGATTTGAACCTGCGACCTCTGGGTTATGAGCCCAGCGAGCTACCGAGCTGCTCCACCCCGCGTCGGTGAACACCACACTACGGCATGGAGGAGCGAACACGGAAATCGGTTTCCGTCAGCACCCGCAGTCGGCGGATTCCGCCGGTGCCGTGAGGGTGTCCGGGGCCTGCCGCGCGGGGCCCTCCCAGGTCTCGTACGGGAAGCCCTCCCGGGCCCAGTACTCGAAGCCGCCGAGCATCTCCTTCACCTGGAAACCGAGCTGCGCGAGGGCGAGCGCGGCGCGCGTGGCACCGTTGCAGCCGGGGCCCCAGCAGTACGTGACGACGGGGACGGCCTTGTCGAGGAGCCGCTCGGCCTGCTCGGGGATGAGCGCGGTCGGCAGGTGGACCGCGCCGGGGATGTGGCCCTGGTCCCAGGAGGCGGTCGAGCGGGAGTCCAGGAGGACGAAGCCGGGGTCGCCGCCGTCGGCGAGCGCGGCGGCCACGTCGGAGACGTCCGCGTGGAAGGCGAGGCTCGCGGAGAAGTGGGCCACCGCGGCGGCCGGGGAGGCCGGCGGGGTGCGGAGAACGGCATTGACCTGCGGCGTTGTCGTCGTCATGGTGATCAATCTACGGATGCTGAGCACGGGCCTGAAGAAGCGTTCCCCGGCGGTCGGCGGCTCCGGCCGGGGATTCCCGGGCGTTCGACGCGGAGCGGCGTGGATCTCACGGAACGGACCTGGCAGGGATGCGCGGGTCTTCCCGGGGCCGTGTCACATCCACGGGTTTCGATCCGTCATGACGCATGACGGGACACGGAGGGGGAGTCCGAGGGATGGATGAGCGCATGGGTACGGCGGTGGGTGGCCCGGGCGGCCGGCCCGGGCACGGAGGCGGGCACGAGGAGGCGCTGGCCCTGCGGTTCGAGGCCGACCGGCGGCACCTGCGGGCCGTGGCGTACCGGATGCTGGGCTCGCTGAGCGAGGCCGAGGACGCCGTGCAGGAGACCTGGTTCAAGCTCAGCCGCAGCGATGTGAGCGGGGTCACCAACCTCAGCGGCTGGCTCACGACGGTGGTCGGCCGCGTCTGCCTGGACATGCTGCGCTCGCGCGGCTCGCGCCGCGAGGACCCGCTGGAGTTCCACGTCCCCGACCCCGTGGTCCGGGCCGCCGACACCACCGACCCGGAGCGCGCGGCGGAACTCACCGAGTCCGTCGGCCTCGCGCTGCTGATCGTCCTGGAGACCCTGTCACCGGCGGAGCGGCTCGCTTTCGTGCTGCACGACATGTTCGCCGTCTCCTTCGACGAGATCGCGCGGATCGTGGACCGCAGCCCGGCCGCCACCCGCCAGCTCGCCAGCCGGGCCCGCCGCCGGGTGCAGGACGCCTCCCCCGGGCCGGGGCCGGACGCCCGGCGCCAGCGGGAGATCGCCGACGCCTTCCGGGCCGCCGCGAACGCCGGTGACTTCGAGGGCCTGCTCGCCGTCCTCGACCCGGACGTGGTGCTGCGGGCCGACAGCGGCGGCCTCGCGGCCTCCCGGCTGGTACGGGGCGCCGAGGCCGTCATCGCGCAGGCCGTCACGTACTCGAAGTTCCGCCACGCGGTCCTGCCGGTCGTCGTCAACGGCGCGCCCGGCTTCCTGTCGGTCGTCGACGGGCGGCCCGGCTCGATGCTGTCGTTCACCATCGCCGGGGACCGCGTCGTCGGCCTCCAGGTCCTCGCCGACCCGGCCCGCCTCGCCGCGCTCCCGTTCACGGAGGAGGACCTGGCGCGGGCGAGCTGAGCGGTGGGGCCGGGCCGGTCCCGTACGGCTCCGGGGCGGCCGCGCGGGGGTCAGCGGGAGCCGGCTCCTCCCGCGCCCCGGGCCGCCGTCCAGGAGGCGACCGCCGTCAGGGAGGCGGCGGCGCTGGCGACGCCCAGGACGGCGCCCGCGGCGACGTCGCCGGGGTAGTGGACGCCCGTGTGGACGCGGGAGTACGCCACCGCCGTCGCGAGGGCCCACAGCGGCGCCGCCGCCGGGGGCAGCGTGGCGCCCACGGCCGTGGCGAAGGCGACCGCCGAGGCGGTGTGCCCGGAGGGGAACGAGGCGGAGTCGGGCATGGGCACGTGCCGGCCCGCCACCACCCGGGCCGCCTCGCGGTCGGGGCGGGGCCTGCGGACGAGACGCTTGCCCAGCAGGTTGGCAGAGGCGGAGGCGACGGCGACGGCCCCGGCGCCCACGAGCGCGGCCCGGCGGGGCCGGCCGGGGGCGAGGGCCAGGAGCGCGGCGACCGAGAAGGAGATCTTGGAGTGGTCGGCGGCGGTGGAGAGCCGGCGCAGGGCCGCGTCGAGCGTCGGGGTGGCGGTGCCGGCCACGGCCGCGTACACGGCGCCGTCCACGGCCCGCAGGTCCCGCAGGACCGCCCGCGCGGTCCCGGCCCAGCCCTGGGCCTCCTTCCGCCGCCCCCCGGCGTACCCGGAGCCGGGGTCGGGGGCCTGTCCGCCGTACCCGGGACGGGGGTCGGGGTCCTGGCCGCCGTGGCCGTGGGTCTTCGGGTCCGTCATGCGCCGCTCCTTGCCGAGGGTGGGTTGCCGAGCGCGAGCCGGAGGATCCGCCGCCAGTCCAGGGGCGGCGGCGGGGGCGTGGTCCCCGGCCGGTCGCGCGGTACACGTACCCGCAGAGCGCGGGGACGCAGCACGCACACCACGGGTGTCGGGAGGTTCAGCGCCTCACCGTCCACGGCGACGGCGATGCTGCCGGTGCCGTCGGCGGTGCCGTTCCCGGTGACCTCGACCCGCCGGGCCGTCAGGACGTTCAGGGCCTCCGACTGGGTGCCCCGGACGGCGAGTTCGGCGGCCTGGACCGCACCTTCCACCCGGATGCCGATGACCCCGAGCCGGCCGCCGTCGAGCCGTGGCCGCTGGGCGGCGCCCGGCGCGAACGGATCGGGGGTGGCGTAGGGGTTGTTGCTGACGAGGAGCGCCTGCTGCGCAGGAAGCCGCTTGCCGTCGGCCCGCGCGTCGAGCCGCGCGCCCGCCCCGCCCTGGAGGAGGTCCGGGAGCAGCTCGATGGCGGTGCCCGCCTTGGCGTCCCGGTACTCCGGGTGCTGGACGACGTCCGCGTACACGCCGAAGGAGACCGTGTTCACGAACGGCCGGCCGGAGACGGAGCCCAGGTCCACACGGAGTTCCTCGCCGTCGGTCAGGGCGTCCAGGCAGGCGGCGGGGTCGGTGCGGTCGAGCCCCAGGTCCAGGGCGAAGTGGTTGCGGGTGCCCGCCGAGATCACCAGGAACGGCAGGTCGTGCTCGGCGGCCACGGCGGCGACCAGCGCCTGCGTACCGTCGCCACCGGCCACGCCGAGCAGGTCGGCCCCTTCGGCGACGGCGCCGCGCGCCAGCGCCTCGACGTCGTTCTCCCGCTCCGGATCGATGAGGATCACGCGGGCGCCGAGCTTCTCCGCCCGCTCGACGAGCCCGAACCGGCCGACCTTCCCGCCGCCCGACTTCGGGTTCATGATGAGCACCGGCCGCAGGGGCCGCCGCGCGGGCACGCCCCGGACCGTCCTGGGCCCCTCGCCGGGCCGGCGCAGCGCGGACCGGGCGCAGCCGAGGGCCACGGCCCACAGGGCGAGCGAGACGAGGGCGACCACCCACACGCCGCCGAGGACGTACAGGGCGAGGACCGCGGCGGGCGACCCGACCGCCAGAACCGCCCCCAGCAGCCGCAGGAGGCCGCGGTGCGCGACGAACCACCACAGCCCGACGGCCGCGGCGGCGAGCCCCGCCAGACCGCTCAGCAGTATCAGGAAACCCACGCTGCCCAGCGCCGCCAGCAGCACCACCACGGCACCACCCGCGGCCGCCAGCGCGCACCGGGCCAGTCTCCGGGCCGTCCCCGCCGGATCACCGGGACCGCGCGCCGTCACCGTACTCACCCGCCACCTCCACCCTCCAGGTTCGCCCACGCCCCCGCACCGCCGTGCGGATGGGACCGCACCCGGCCCTCACCCGCGGCCGGTCCGCGCGGCCCCCGGACGCACATGGAGCGTGTGGGCGTCACTCCCCGCCGGGGCGCCACCTCCGGGCCTGCCGGACGGCGACACGGGAGGCCCAGACCCACAGGAACGCACCGACCACGAATACCACGCCGATCGTCGCCGCGATCAGCTCACCGGTGACGGAGGACTCGCCGTGCGCACCGACCGGAGCCGCGAGCGCGGCGGCGACGGCGGTACCCGCGGTCGCGGCGACGGCGAGCGGGGCGAGCACCGACCAGGCCGCGCTCGTACGGAAGACGCGCAGCCCTCCGGTGAGGACGGCCAGGGGGGCGAGGGCGCGGCCCTGGCGCAGGAACTCCGCCATGGCGGCGAGGCCGGTGGTGAGGGCGAGCACCGCGATGCCGGCCATGCCGAACAGGGCGCTCCAGCGGCCCTGGTCACGGTTGGGGACGCCCGCGGTGAGCTGGTCCTCGCCCGGCGTCCGGACGACCGCGCCGCGCGGGAACACCTCGTGCGACCACCGCTTGAGGGCGGGTACGGAGAGGGATTTCCCGTCGGGCCGCAGAACGGCGAGGGTCGCGCCGCCGTCGTCGGACGCGGCGCGTTCCGCCAGTGTCCGGGCGTCGGTCCGGCGGAGGACGAGCGCCGTGTCGGGGCGGGGGGTCCACCGGAGCAGCTCGCGCAGCCTCGGGTCCGCCGGGGGGCCGTCGACACGCGTCTCCCGGGCGGGGCAGGGCAGGCGCAGGGCGGTCAGGGCGGCGCAGTCGCCGTGCAGGGTCGAAGCGGTGCCCCGGTCGCCGGGCGGTGTCAGCAGGACGGCTCGCGTGCCGGGCACGCCGGCGAGGAAAGCGGCCACGGCGGAGGCGGGTGTCTCCCCGCGGATGCCGACGGTGACCAGGCTCCGGCCGACACGGTCGAGGCTCCGCCTCGCCTCGGCGGTCTGCGTGCCGAACAGCCCCTGCCACGCGACGGCCTGCATGAAGACGATGAGCGCGACCGAGACGCCGGTGACGAGGCGGGCGGTTCCGCCGGGGTGGGCGGCCGTACGGCGGCCCGCCACGAGCGTCCCGGGCAGACCGGACGCCCGCCCCCGGCGGGCCAGCAGATGTCCGGCCTTCGCGGTGACGGTCGCGAGGGCGGCCGGGAGGGTCAGGACCGTGAGGGCGATGCCCGTCCAGCTGGTGAGCGTGCGCAGCGCGGTGTCCGGTGCGAAGAGGTCGGGGCCCCGCACTGCCAGGACGACCGCGAGGGGGCACACCACGGCCAGCCGCGGCAGCCACCTGCCCCGTGCGGTGGCGCGCGGCCGGGTTCCGGACCCGTTCCGGCCCGGGAGGAGGTCGGCGGCCACCACCGCCGCCT
>NZ_JAPSIW010000013.1 GCF_031178505.1 Streptomyces sp.
CCGGGCCGGCGGGGTTCCGTCACCGGCCCCCTGCCCGGGGGCACTCACGGGGGTGCGGGCCCGCGCCGCGGAGGCGGCCGGCCGGTCGCCGTCTCCCGCAGGCCCCGGCGCCCTGAGCGCCGGGGCATCGGTGGACGTGCGACCGGCCGCGTCCCGCTATCCCCCGGCCCGGGCGGAGACCGGCGCGGTGTGCGGGTCCGCTCCCGGGGCGGAGTCCGCCGCGGCCGGTGCCTCGTGCGGGGGCAGGCGGTGGGAGGGGTCGCGGACCTCGCCCACCAGTTTCTCGAGGACGTCCTCCAGGGCGACCAGACCCAGGACACGGCCCGAGGCGTCGGCGACCTGGGCCAGGTGGGTGGCCGCGCGGCGCATGACCGTGAGGGCGTCGTCGAGGGGCAGTTCGGCGCGGAGCGTCGCCATCGGGCGCCACAGCTGCTGCGGCACGGCCCGCTCCTGGTCCTCCACGTCCAGGACGTCCTTCACGTGCACGAAGCCCATGAAGGCCGGGCGGCCTTCGGCGCGGACCGGGAAGCGGGAGTAGCCGGTGCGTACCGTCAGCTCCTCGATCTCCCGGGGCGTGACGGAGGGCGGGACGGTCACCAGGGCGGCGGGGGCGAGGAGCACGTCCGTCACGGGTCGGCTGCCCAGTTCCAGGGCGTCCTCCAGGCGCTCCTGTTCCGCCGGGTCGAGGAGTCCGGCCTGACCGGCGTCCTCCACGAGCCGGCCCAGCTGGGCGCTGGTGAAGACGGCCTCCACCTCGTCCTTCGGTTCCACCCCGAAGGCCCGCAGGACCACACGGGAGCAGGCGCCGAGCGCGGTGGTGACCGGCCGGCACACGCGGGCGAAGCCGACGAGGGCGGGGGCGAGACGGAGGGCGGTCCGCTCGGGCGCGGCCATGGCGAGGTTCTTCGGGACCATCTCGCCGATGACGAGGTGGAGGAAGACGACCACGGCGAGGGCGATCACGTAGCCGAGCGGGTGGACGAGTCCGGCCGGCACGCCCAGGACGTGGAAGACGGGTTCGAGGAGGTGGGCGACGGTCGGTTCGGCGACGGCGCCGAGCGTCAGCGAACACACCGTGATGCCGAACTGGGCGGCCGCCATCATCTGCGGCAGGTTCTCCAGGCCGTGCAGCACCTTCGCGGCGCGGGCGCCGCCGAGGGGCTCGATCTGGCTGCGGCGGACGGAGACCAGCGCGAACTCGGCGCCGACGAAGAAGCCGTTGGCGAGGACGAGCAGCCCGGCCAGCAGGAGCTGGAAGGTGCTCATCGGACCGCCTCCGCCGTCGCGGGGACCGGGGCCTTCGCGGCGCCGGGGGCCGGGGCCGTGTCCGTCGCGGGGGCCCAGGCCTCGTCCCTCGCGGGGGCCGGGGCCAGGCGGACCAGCCGGACCCGCTCGGCGCGGTACCGGTCGACCTGGCGGACCGAGAGCCGCCAGCCGGGCAGTTCGGCCCGGTCGCCGGGGGCGGGGATGCGCCCGAGGAGGTCGGCGACGAGCCCGGCGACCGTCTCGTACGGCCCGTCGGGCACGTCGAGGCCTATCCGGCGCAGGGTGTGGACGCGGCAGGAGCCGTCGGCGTCCCAGGCGGGACGGCCGTCCTCGGCGGGGGCGGCGGCCAGCTCGGGGCGGCCGTCGGCGGCCGTGTCGTGCTCGTCGCGGACCTCGCCGACGAGTTCCTCCACGATGTCCTCCAGGGTGACGACGCCCGCGGTGCCCCCGTACTCGTCGACGACGACCGCGATGGGCTGCTCGCGGCGCAGCCGCTCCAGGAGCGCCTGCGCGGGCAGGGTCTCGGGGACCAGGAGCGGAGGGACCGCGATCCGGCCGACGGGGGTGCGCAGCCGGGCGTGCGGGGCGACCGCGAGGGCGTCCTTGAGATGGACCATGCCGACGATCTCGTCGATCCGGTCGCGGTAGACCGGGAAGCGCGAGAGCCCGGTGGCCCGGGTGAGGTTGAGGACGTCGGCCGCGGTGGCGTCCCACTGGAGGGCGCTCACCTTCACCCGCGGGGTCATGACCTGCCCGGCGGTGAGGCCGCCGAGGGACAGCGTCCGTACGAAGAGGTCGGCGGTGTCCTGTTCCAGGGCGCCGGCGCGTGCGGAGTGCCGGGCGAGCGAGACGAGCTCGCCGGGGGTGCGCACGGAGTCCAGCTCCTCGGTGGGCTCGACGCCCAGGAGCCGGACCAGCCGGTTGGCGACCCGGTTGAGCAGGGCGATCACCGGGCGGAAGAGGGAGGAGAAGCGGCGCTGCGGGGCGGCCACGAAACGGGCCACCTGGAGCGGCCGTGAGACGGCCCAGTTCTTGGGGACGAGCTCGCCGACCACCATCTGGACGGCGGAGGCCAGGAGCATGCCGATCACCACGGAGACGCCGGGGACCGCCCCGGCGGGCAGGCCGGTCGCGGTGAGCGGGCCGTGCAGCAGTCCGGCGAGCGCGGGCTCGGCGAGCATGCCGACGACCAGCGAGGTCAGGGTGATGCCGAGCTGGGTGCCGGAGAGCTGGAACGAGAGCTCGCGCAGGGCCGAGACGACCGTGCGGGCGCGCCGGTCACCGGCGGCCGCGGCCCGTTCGGCCTCGGCCCGCTCGACGGTCACGAGACCGAATTCGGCGGCGACGAAGAAGCCGTTGGCGAGGATCAGCAGGAAGGCCGAGGCGAGCAGCAGAAGGGAGACGATCATGCCGCCGCCTCCGGGGAAGGGGCGGCGGAGGTACTACCGGACGATCCGTCCATTGCCGGAGGGAGTCACTCCTCGGGTCGCAGGGAGGCCCCGCGGGCCGCGGCGGCCCTTCACGTGCGAGGCGGTGGCGCCACTCGGCACCACCGCCTCAAGAGTAATCACGGACAGGCCCCGGAGGGCAGGGGGTCGGCCCCGTACGGGGGACGGACCGTGGTCCTCCCCTGGGGAGGCCCCTGAGGGGAAGGGGGGTCAGCGCGTCTCGGCGCCCGTGCCCCGGCTGTCCGCCAGGGCGCGCAGCGCGCGGGCGTCGCGGATGGCGGACTCCTTGGCGATGCCGGGCTGGATGCCGAGCGCGGGCAGGCTGGTGCCGTCGCTCAGGTCGAGGAAGACCCAGGGGTCGCCGGGCCGCAGGTTGACGCGGAGGATCTCCGCCCAGGCGAGCCGGCGGGTGCGGGTGATGTTGACGACCGTGACGCCCTCGTCGTCGGCGACGACCTTGGGGCGGCTGAGCAGGACGAGGACGCCGAGGAAGAGGGCGGCGGTGAACACGAAGCTGGCGCGCTCCCCCGGTCCGAGCCGCTCCAGCATCAGCGCCACGGCGGTGATGGCGGCGAACATCGCGACTCCCACGGTCAGCAGGACGGCGCGGGTGCGTCCCGGCCGGAAGGTGACCGGGAGGGCGGGCGGGGTCGACTCGGACATCGGGGTTCCTCGTGCCTGGGGGTGCGTGCGGGCCGGGCCGCCGTCAGAGGCGGCAGGCGTGGATGGCGGTGGTGAGGATGGCGCGGGCGCCGAGCTCGTACAGGTCGTCCATGACCCGCTGGGCGTCCTTCGCGGGGACCATGGCGCGGACGGCGACCCAGCCCTCGTTGTGCAGCGGGGAGATGGTCGGCGACTCCAGGCCCGGGGTGAGGGCGACGGCCTGCTCCAGGTGCTCGGCGCGGCAGTCGTAGTCCATCATCACGTAGCTGCGGGCGACGAGGACGCCCTGGAGGCGGCGGAGGAACTGCTGGACCTGCGGGTGGTCGCCGTCGGCGCCCTGGCGGCGGACGACGACGGCCTCGGAGGTCAGGATCGGCTCGCCGATGACCTCCAGGCCGGCGTTGCGCAGGCTGGTGCCGGTCTCGACGACGTCGGCGATGACCTGGGCGACGCCCAGCTGGATCGCGGTCTCCACGGCGCCGTCGAGGTGGACGACGGAGGCGTCGATCCCCTGGTCGGCGAGGTGCTTGGCGACGATGCCCTCGTAGGAGGTCGCGATCGTCATGCCGCCGAAGTCCTCGGGGCCCTTGGCGGTGCCGGGGCGGGTGGCGTAGCGGAAGGTGGAGCGGCCGAAGTTCAGCGCGAGGATCTCCTCGGCGCTGGCGCCGGAGTCCAGGAGCAGGTCACGGCCGGTGATGCCGATGTCCAGCTTGCCGGAGGCGACGTAGATCGCGATGTCCTTGGGCCGCAGGTAGAAGAACTCGACCTCGTTGTCCGGGTCGATGACCACCAGCTCCTTGGACTCCTTGCGCTGGCGGTAGCCGGCCTCATGGAGCATGGCCGACGCAGGTCCGGAGAGGGAACCCTTGTTGGGGACGGCGATGCGCAGCATGGGGTGGCTTCCTTTGCCTGGAGTTGGGGAGGGGTGGTCGTCGTGCCGGAAGGAACGGCCGTGCGCGGAGCGGGTGGCCTCAGAGGTGGGCGTAGACGTCGTCGAGCGAGATCCCGCGGGCGACCATCATCACCTGGACGTGGTACAGCAGCTGCGAGATCTCCTCGGCGGCGGCTTCCTTGCCCTCGTACTCGGCGGCCATCCAGACCTCGGCGGCCTCCTCGACGACCTTCTTGCCGATGGCATGGACGCCCTTGTCCACCAGTTCCGCGGTGCGGGAGGTGGCGGGGTCGCCGGTCTCGGCCTTGAGCTTCAGCTCGGCGAAGAGCTCTTCGAAGCTTTTACGGGTTTCGTTCGCCATGATGTCCTAAGAGTACGGGGTGAGGGGCGGGCACTCAGCGCCAGGGTTCGCTGACCGTGCGCAGGGTGGCCGCGGTGGCGACGGCGGCGGTGACGGCCTCGTGTCCCTTGTCCTCGGAGGAGCCTTCGAGGCCCGCGCGGTCGAGCGCCTGCTCCTCGTTGTCGACGGTGAGGACGCCGAAGCCGACGGGGACGCCGGTGTCGATCGAGACCTGGGTGAGGCCGTGGGTGACGCCCTGGCACACGTACTCGAAGTGGGGCGTCCCGCCGCGGATGACGACGCCGAGCGCCACGATGGCATCGTAGCCGCGGCCGGCGAGGACCTTCGCCACGACCGGGAGTTCGAAGCTGCCGGGGACGCGCAGGAGGGTCGGCTCCTCGATGCCCAGCTCGCTCAGGGCGCGCAGGGCGCCGTCGACGAGGCCGTCCATGATCTTCTCGTGCCACTGGGCCGCGATCACCGCGACCCGCAGGTCGCCGCAGTTCTTCACGCTGAGGACGGGTGCGCCCTTGCCGCTCATGATTCTCCTTGACGGTGGTACGTACGTGACGGTGGTACGTGGGGGATCACTGGTTGCCGCAGGTGGAGGCGGGAGAGCCGTCCAGCCAGGGCAGGTCGTGGCCCATCCGGTCCCGCTTGGTGCGCAGGTAGCGGAGGTTGTGCTCGCCGGCGGTGACCGGCATGGGCTCGCGCCCCTCGACGTCGAGGCCGTGGCGCGTGAGGGCGTCGATCTTGTCGGGGTTGTTGGTCATCAGGCGCAGGCTGCGGACGCCGAGGTCGCCGAGGATCTGCGCGCCGGCCGCGTAGTCGCGGGCGTCGGCGGGCAGGCCGAGTTCCAGGTTGGCGTCGAGGGTGTCGCGGCCGCGCTCCTGGAGCTCGTACGCGCGCAGCTTGGACAGCAGGCCGATGCCGCGTCCCTCGTGGCCGCGGAGGTAGACGACGACGCCGCGGCCCGCCGCGGTGATGCGGTCCATGGAGGCCTGGAGCTGCGGGCCGCAGTCGCAGCGCAGGGAGTGGAAGACGTCGCCGGTGAGGCATTCGGAGTGGACGCGGACGAGGACGTCCTCGCCGTCGCCGATCTCTCCGTGGACGAGGGCGACGTGCTCGACGCCGTCGACGGTGGAGCGGTAGCCGTACGCGGTGAACTCGCCGTGCGCGGTGGGCAGGTGGACCTCGGCCTCGCGGCGGACGGTGGGTTCGGCGGAGCGCCGGTAGGCGATCAGGTCCTCGATGGAGATGATCGTCAGGCCGTGCTTGCGGGCGAAGGGGACCAGCTCGGGCAGGCGCAGCATGACGCCGTCCTCGCCGGCGATCTCGACGATCGCGCCGGCCGGGCGCAGACCGGCGAGGCGGGCGAGGTCGACGGCGGCCTCGGTGTGGCCGTTGCGGGTGAGGACGCCGCCGGCCCGGGCGCGCAGCGGGAAGATGTGGCCGGGCCGGACGAAGTCGGAGGGCTCGTGGGTGCCGCTCGCGAGCATCCGGAGGGTGGTGGCGCGGTCGGCGGCGGAGATGCCGGTGGTGACGCCGTGCTCGGGGCCCGCGTCGACGGAGACGGTGAAGGCGGTCCGCATCGACTCGGTGTTGTGCTCGACCATCTGCGGCAGGTGGAGGCGCTCCAGTTCATCGCTCTCCATGGGGGCGCAGATGAGGCCGCGGCACTCGCTCATCATGAAGGCGACGACCTCGGGGGTGGCCTTCTCCGCGGCGATGACGAGGTCGCCCTCGTTCTCGCGGTCCTCGTCGTCCACGACGACGACGGGGCGGCCGGCCGCGATGTCGCGGATGGCCTGCTCGACGGGGTCGAGGGCCAGGTCGGTGGTGTCCCAGAGGGAATGGGCGTTCACGCGTGGGCTCCTTCCAGGACGGTGGTGGTGCGGGAGCGCAGCCACCAGTCGCGCAGGCCCCACAGGACGAGCGCGCCGTAGATGACGTAGACGAATCCGGAGAAGGCGTAGCCGTTGGCGAAGTTCAGCGGGACGCCGACCAGGTCGACCAGCAGCCAGGCGAACCAGAACTCGACCATGCCCCGGGCCTGGGCGTACATGGCCACGATGGTGCCGACGAAGATGTACGCGTCGGGCCAGGGGTCCCAGGACAGGGTCGGGAAGGCCTTGAAGAGCAGGGCCACGGCGACGGTGCCGGCGGCGGCCGCGGCGATCATGGCGGCGCGCTCGCGCCAGGTGGCGAAGCGCACGGTGATGTGGCCGTCGGCGCCCTGGTCCTTTCCGCGCTGCCACTGCCACCAGCCGTAGAGCGCCACGAGCACGACGACGACCTGCTTGCCGGCGCTGCCGGCGAGGTGGCCGTAGAAGGCGACGAAGAGGACGAGGCCGGCGAGGAACTGCACGGGCCAGGTCCAGACGGAGCGGCGCCAGCCGAGCGCGAGGGCGGCGAGCCCGAAGACGTTGCCGATCATGTCGGACCAGATGATCCTCTGGTCGAGGACGGTGAACGCCTCGGAGTTGAGCCAGTTCACTTGACGTTCTCCCGGGCGTTGGGGCCGAGCAGCCGCTCGACGTACTTGGCGATGACGTCGACTTCCAGGTTGACCGGGTCGCCGGGCTGCTTGAGGCCGAGCGTGGTCAGGTCGAGCGTGGTGGGGATGAGGCTGATGGTGAACCAGTCGTCGGTGACCTCGACGACGGTGAGGCTGACGCCGTCGACGGTGACGGAGCCCTTCTCGACGACGTAGCGGGCGAGGTGCGGGGGCAGGCCGACCTTGACGAGTTCCCAGTGCTCGGAGGGGGTGCGCTCCAGGATCGTGCCGGTGCCGTCGACGTGGCCCTGGACGATGTGTCCGCCGAGGCGGCCGCCGACGGCCATGGGGCGTTCGAGGTTGACGCGGGAGCCGGTCTCCAGGGCGCCGAGGGAGGAGCGCTTGAGGGTCTCGGCCATGACGTCGGCGGTGAACTCGCCGTCGCCGGTCTCGACCACGGTGAGGCAGACGCCGTTGACGGCGATGGAGTCGCCGTGCCGGGCGCCCTCGGTGACCAGGGGGCCGCGGAGCCGGAAGCGGGAGGCGTCCGCGAGCTGCTCGACGGCGACGACCTCGCCCAGTTCTTCGACGATTCCGGTGAACACGGTCAGGCTCCCTTGGTGGTGGGGACGGCGGTGACGCGGAGGTCGGGTCCGAGGCGCACGGTCTCGGTGACGTCGAGCCGCAACGCGTCCGCGATGGTGGTGATTCCGGCGTCGGCGAGGACCTGTGGTCCGGCGCCGAGGAGGACCGGGGCGAGGTAGCCGACGATCTGGTCGACGGCGCCCGCGGCGAGGAAGGAGCCCGCGAGGGTGGGGCCGCCTTCGAGGAGGACGGAGCGGACGCCGCGCGTGTGCAGGGCGTCCAGGAGGGCGGGTACGGACAGGCCGCGCCCGGCGCGGGGCAGCCGTACGACGGGGCCGAGGGCGGTGTCGGCGTCCTCGGCGACGGCGATCAGGGTGGGCGCGGCGTCGTCGAGCACCCGGGCGCCGGGTTCGACGGCGGTGGCCTCGGTGTCGACGACGACCCGCAGCGGCTGGACGGCGCCCTCGATGCCGCGGACGGCGAGGTGGGGGTCGTCGGCGCGGGCGGTGCCGGAGCCGACGACGACGGCGTCGGACTCGGCGCGCAGCCGGTGGACGTCGGCGCGGGACTCGGCGGAGGTGATCCAGCGGGAGGTGCCGTCGGCGGCGGCGGAGCGGCCGTCGAGGGTGGCGGCGTACTTCCAGCGGACGAAGGGGCGGCCGCGGCGCACGGAGGTGAGCCAGGCGGTGTTCCCCGCCTCGGCCTCCTCGGCGAGGAGGCCCTGGGAGACCTCGATCCCGGCGGCGCGCAGGGTGTCGGCGCCGCCGGTGGCCTGCGGGTTCGGGTCGCCGACGGCGTAGACGACGCGGCTGACGCCGGCGTCGATCAGGGCCTGGGCACAGGGGCCGGTGCGGCCGGTGTGGTTGCAGGGTTCGAGGGTGACGTACGCGGTGCCGCCGCGGGCCAGGACGCCGGCCGCGCGCAGGGCGTGGACCTCGGCGTGGGGGCCGCCGGCGCGCTGGTGCCAGCCCTCGCCGACCGGGTGGCCGGAGGCGTCGGTGACGACGCAGCCGACGACGGGGTTGGGGCTGGTGGCGCCGAGTCCGCGGGCGGCGAGCTCGACGGCGCGTCGCATGGCGGTGATGTCGGCCTGCGGGTCCACCGGGTCCTCCTGCCTCTTCGGGCACGGACTCCGGGGCCTGTCGATGACGACAGGGAGCGGAAACGACACCTGGCGCAGGGTGCGCCGGGGCCGGCGTCGCGCGGTACGCCGAGGACGGCGACCAGCGGACGTACGGCCGGCTCATCCCTGACAGGGGTCGCCCGCCGCGCACTGCCTCCCATCCGGACTTTCACCGTCGGTCCAGGAATTTCACCTGGTCAACCGACCGCTGGCTGCGGACGGGTCGCGGACTATACCGCCGGTTCGGAATTACACCGACCCCGGAGTGCGCTGCTGCTGATACACGGCCAGTCTGCCACGGGCGTCCGGGGGCCATGCGGCCGGGCGCTGTGCGATGACTCACACGCCTTCCCGGAATCCCCAGTTGGTCCAGACCTATTGACGCACTGGTCTAGTCCTCTTAATGTCCGTGTCACCTCCGAGGCACGGCCCGCCGGTGTGCGCACTCCACGGGCCGCACACGTACCACCCCCTTGTTCGTTGTGTGTCTCCCCTCCCCCGCGCCCCCAGGGCGTGGCGGGACCCCCACCCCAGGAGGACCCGATCGTGCTGTCCCCCACGACCAGGAGAGCCTCGCTGCTCGCGTCCGGCGCGGCCGTCGCCGGGCTGCTGCTCAGCTCGCTCTCCGCAGGCGTCTCGCACGCCGCCGACCACGAGTCCTGTCGCCCCGACGGCCTCCACCGGACCCCCGGCGTCGACGTCCCGTACTGCTCGGTCTACGACACCGAGGGCCGCGAGAAGATGGGCGCGGACCACCAGCGCCGTGTCATCGGCTACTTCACCGGCTGGCGCACCGGCAAGAACGGCGAGCCGGCCTACCTCGCCAAGGACATCCCGTGGGACAAGATCACCCACATCAACTACGCCTTCGGCCACATCGGCGGCGACAACAAGCTCTCGGTCGGCACGGACGGCCCGGCGAACGCGGCCACCGGGATGACCTGGCCCGGCGTCGCGGGCGCGGAGATGGACCCGGCCCTCCCCTACAAGGGCCACTTCAACCTGCTGAACAAGTTCAAGAAGCAGCACCCGGACGTCAAGACGCTGATCTCGGTCGGCGGCTGGGCGGAGACCGGAGGCTACTTCGCCGACAACGGCGAGCGGGTGAACTCCGGCGGCTTCTACTCGATGGCCACCAACGCCGACGGATCGGTCAACCAGGCGGGGATCGACACCTTCGCCACCTCGGCGGTCGACTTCATCCGGAAGTACGGGTTCAACGGCGTCGACATCGACTACGAGTACCCGACCACCATGAAGGACGCGGGCAACCCGCTCGACTGGCAGCTGGCCAACGCCCGCCGCGCCGGTCTGGTGCAGGGCTACGCCGCCCTGATGAAGACCCTCCGCGAGAAGCTGGACACGGCCGGCGCCGCCGACGGCAGGCACTACCTGCTGACCGTCGCCGCCCCCTCCTCCGGCTACCTGCTGCGCGGCATGGAGACCTTCCAGGTCCAGAAGTACCTGGACTACGTCAACATCATGTCCTACGACCTGCACGGCGCCTGGAACGAGTACGTCGGCCCCAACGCCTCCCTCTTCGACGACGGCAAGGACGGCGAGCTCGCCGCCGCGAACGTCTACGGTTCCGCGCAGTACGGCGGCATCGGCTACCTCAACACCGACTGGGCGTACCACTACTTCCGCGGCTCCATGCCGGCCGGCCGCATCAACATCGGCCTGCCGTACTACACCCGTGGCCACAAGAACGTGCAGGGCGGCACCGACGGCCTGTGGGGCAAGGCCACCGCGGCCACCTGCCCGGCCGGTTCCGGACTGACCAAGTGCGGTGACGGCGCCGTCGGCATCGACAACCTGTGGCACGACAAGGACACCGCGGGCAAGGAGTCCCCGGCCGGCTCCAACCCCATGTGGCACGCCAAGAACCTGGAGAAGGGGATCGTCGGCGACTACGTCACCCGGTACGGCTTCCCGGCGAACACCACGCTGACCGGCACCTACGTCCGCAAGTACGACCCGACCCTGGTCGCGCCGTGGCTGTGGAACGCCCAGAAGAAGGTGTTCCTCTCCACCGAGGACGAGCAGTCCGTGGCCGCCAAGGCCGACTACGTGGTGGACCGCGGCATCGGCGGCACCATGGTCTGGGAGATGGCCGGCGACTACGCCTGGAACGCGGCCAAGGGGCAGTACGAGATGGGCTCCACGCTCACCTCGCTGATGTACGACAAGTTCAAGGCGGCCACCCCGTACGGCGCGAAGAAGTCCAACAAGCCGCTGCCCGCGAAGGCGGTGAACATCGACGCGCAGTTCACCGAGTTCAAGCTCGGTGACTCGAACTACCCGATCACCCCGAAGATCAAGATCACCAACCGCACGAACACGACCCTGCCGGGCGGCACGGAATTCCAGTTCGACTACGCGACCTCGGCGCCGGGCAACGCCTCCGACCAGTCCGGATTCGGCACCAAGGTCATCAGCAGCGACCACACGGGCGGCAACGTCGGCGGCCTGAAGGGCGACTTCCACCGCGTCTCCCTGAAGCTCCCGGCCTGGCAGTCGCTCGCCCCGGGCGCCACGGTCGACCTGGCGTTCAACTACTACCTGCCGGTGTCCACCCCCTCCAACTGGACGGTGAACATCAGCGGCACGACCTACGCCCTCGCCGGCGACCTGGCGCGCGGCACGACGGTCGTGGAGCCCGGCTCCACCACCCCGCCGACCACTCCCCCGACGACCCCGCCCACCACGCCGCCCACCACGCCCCCGACGACGCCCCCGACGACGCCCCCGACGACGCCTCCGACGACGCCGCCCACCACGGGCTGCACCGCCCCGGCGTACGTGGCGGGCACGGTCTACACGGCCGGCAGCGAGGTCTCGCACAAGGGCCGCACCTGGAAGGCCCAGTGGTGGACCCAGAACGAGGAGCCGGGCACGACCGGCCAGTGGGGCGTCTGGAAGGACCTCGGCGCCTGCTGACGTCCCCGGCCTGACGGTTCCCCCAGCCCCCGGCGGGGACGCTCACGGCCCTTGCCCCCGCCGGGCCCCCTGCGCGCCACGCCCCCTCCCCGGGGCGCGGCGCGCAGGCGTGTCCGGGGGCTTTCACCGGCCAGGCCTACGGGAACAGCTCCTCCTGCGCCGCGTCCCGGGACACCAGCAGCGCGCCGCGCCGGACCGCCGCGTCGCCGAGGGCGGTGGCGCGGACCTCGGTGCGCAGCGGGGAGAGGAGGGCGAGTTCGGCCTCGACGCGGGCGGCGAGCCCGGCGCCGCCCCGGTGGCCCGTCTCGCCGGCGAGGACCACACAGCCGGGGTCCAGGACGGAGGCGACGGCCGCCGCCCCGAGGGCGAGCCGGCGGGCGAGGGCGTCGAGGAAGGGGCCGTGCCCGGAGCCGAGCGCGCCCTCGGGGTCCAGTCCGTGGTCGAGGGCGAGGGCCTCCACGGCGGCGAGACAGGCCAGCTCGTGGAAACCGCCGTCGCAGCCGGTCGCGGAGGGCAGCCCGGAGGTGCCGGGCACCGGCAGGAAGCCGATCTCGCCGGCGCCGCCGGAGGCCCCCCGGCGCAGCCGGCCGCCGAGGACGACGGCCGCACCGACGCCCTGGCCGAGCCAGAGCAGGACGAAGTCCTCGCGGTCGCGGGCCGCGCCCGCGCGGAGCTCCGCGACGGCGGCGAGGTTGGTCTCGTTCTCCACGAGGACGCGGGCGGGAAGCCGCTCCTGCAGGACGCCGATGAGCCTGCGGTGCCAGGCCGGGAGCTTCGCGGAGTCGCGCAGCTCCCCGCTGTCCGGGGCGACGAGGCCGGGGGCGCCGACCGTGACGGTGTGCAGCCGGTCGGCGCCCGCCTCCTCCACGGCCCGCTCCAGGAGGGTGACGGCCTTCTCGACGGCGGGCCCGGTGCCGCCGTCCTCACCGACGGGCGCGGAGGCCTCGGCGAGGGTGGCACCGAGGAGGTCGGCGACGGTGACCGAGACCGAGTGGGTGCGCACGTCGAGCGCGGCGAGGTGGGCGCGGCCGGCGACGATGCCGTACAGCTTGGCGTTGGGGCCGCGGCGCTCGGCGCCGGCCTCGCCGACGACGTGGACCAGGCCCGAGCCCTGGAGCCGCTCGACCAGATCGGCGACGGTCGGCCGGGAGAGTCCGGTGAGCGTCTTGAGCTGAGCGGCCGTCAACGGGCCCTCGTCCTGGAGCAGTCGCAGGGCGTGGCGGTCGTTGATGGCCCGCGCGGTGCTCGGGGATGCGGCCATGCGGCGATCCTCTCAGACTCGTCACGGGGGCCGTGGGCCACCGGCCCGCCATGCGGGCTATTTATCAGGCAGGGTTCCTGATAGTTTACGCGACCAGGGCTCCGGCAGCCCCACCATGCCCAGGGAGGGACACATGACGACGGACGGGACCGTCCTCAGCACCGAACGCCTGCGACGGGCACGTTTCGCCGTGGCCGCCGTCTTCTGCGTCCACGGCGCGGTCACCGGCAGCTTCGCGACGCGCATCCCCTGGATCCAGGAGCACGCGGGCGTGAGCGCCGGACAGCTGGGCCTCGCGCTCGCCTTCCCCGCCCTCGGAGCCTCGCTCGCGATGCCGCTGGCCGGGGCCGTCGCCCACCGCCTGGGCGCCCGGACGGCCCTGCGCGTGCTGCTCGCCCTGTGGACGATGTCCCTGATCCTGCCGTCCCTCGCCCCCAACATCTGGGGCCTGTGCGCGGCCCTCTTCGTGTACGGGGCCACCTCCGGCATGTCCGACGTGGCGATGAACGCCCTCGGCGTGGAGACCGAGAACCGGCTCGGCCGGTCGATCATGTCCAGCCTGCACGGCATGTGGAGCGCGGGCGCCCTCGTCGGCTCGGCCGCCGGCACGGTCGCCGCGCACCTCGGCGGCGACGCCCGGATCCACCACCTCCTCGCCGCGCTCACCCTCACCGCGCTCGGTCTCCTCTTCTGCCAGGGCGTGCTCGACCTGCGCAGCGCCGCCGACGAGGAGCCGCCGCCGCGGTTCGCGCTGCCGCCGAAGTCCGCCCTGGTCATCGGGGCCATCGGCTTCTGCGGAGTCTTCGCCGAGGGCGCCAGCCTCGACTGGTCGGCCGTGTACCTCCGCGACGAACTGGGCAGCTCGGCCGGGCTCGCGGCCGCCTCCACGACCGCCTTCGCCCTGACCATGGCGGTGGCCCGGCTGGTCGGCGACCGCGTCGTGGACCGCTTCGGGGCGGTCCGTACCGTACGGGTCGGGGGCGTCGCCGCCACCCTGGGCGGGGTCCTCGTCGTCCTCGCCCCGCACGCCGCCGTCGCGATGGCCGGATTCGGACTGATGGGCCTCGGGGTCGCCGTCGTGGTGCCGCTGGCCTTCGCCGCCGCCGCCCGCAGCGGCCCGAACCCGAGCCAGGCCATCGCGGGCGTCGCCACCATCACGTACACCTCCGGGCTCATCGCCCCCTCGGCGATCGGCGGCATCGCGGACGTGACCTCGCTCGTCGCCTCCTTCGGCCTGGTCACCGTGCTCTGCCTGGGCCTGGTCGTCGGCGCGGGCGTGCTGGGCGGCCGGGGCCGCAAGGCGGCCCCGGCGGCGGAGGGCGCCCCGGCCCGGAGCACCGCCCCGTAGCTCCCGGCACACTCCCGGACCGGCGGTGGCGCATACCATATGGCTGATCTTTTGCGGCCCTGACGTGGCCGCCGGAACCGGAGAACTGGAGCGACCCCATGGACCTCGGCGTGCGCTGGACCCTGCACGGCGACGGGAGGACACCCGCTCCCGGAGCCGTCGTCCGGCCGGACGAGCGGCTCTCCTGGCCCCGTACGGCCGGACTCGGCGCCCAGCACGTGGTGGCGATGTTCGGGGCGTCGTTCGTCGCGCCGGTCCTCATGGGCCTGGACCCGAACCTCGCGATCATGATGTCGGGCGTCGCGACCGTCATCTTCCTGCTCGCGACCCGGGGCACCGTGCCCTCGTACCTGGGCTGCTCGCTCTCCTTCGTGGGTGTCGCGGCCGCGATCCGGGCCTCGGGCGGCAGCAGCGCCACCGTGACCGGCGCCGTCCTCGTGGTCGGCGCCGTGCTGTTCCTGGCGGGCCTGGCGGTGCGGAAGTTCGGCGCGCGGATCATCCACGCGGCGATGCCCCCGATCGTCACCGGCGCCGTCGTCATGCTGATCGGCTTCAACCTGGCCCCGGTCACCGCCGCCACCTACTGGCCGCAGGACCAGTGGACGGCCCTGCTGGTGATGCTGTTCACCGGTCTGGCCGTGGTCTGCCTGCGCGGCTTCTGGTCCCGTATCGCGATCTTCCTCGGCCTGGTCTTCGGCTACGCGATCTCGTGGGTGTTCGACCTCGTCTTCGGCAAGATCCACTCGATGTCCCCGGGCGGCCAGGTCACCGACCACTGGCGGCTCGACCTCTCCGGCGTCGCCAAGGCCGACTGGATCGGCCTGCCGGCCCTCCACGGCCCGAGCTTCGAGTGGTCCGCGATCCTGGTCGCGCTGCCCGTGGTCATCGCGCTCGTCGCGGAGAACGCCGGCCACGTCAAGGCCGTTGGCGAGATGACCGGCGACCCGCTCGACGACAAGCTCGGCACCGCCATCGCCGCCGACGGCGCCGCCTCGATGCTGTCCACGGCCGTGGGCGGCCCGCCCAACACCACGTACTCCGAGAACATCGGCGTCATGGCCGCCACCCGCGTCTACTCGACCGCCGCCTACTGGGCCGCGGCCGGCTTCGCGCTCCTCTTCGGCCTCTGCCCGAAGTTCGGCGCGGTCGTCGCCGCCATCCCCGGTGGTGTCCTCGGCGGCATCACCGTCATCCTCTACGGCATGATCGGCCTGCTCGGCGCCCAGATCTGGATCAACGCCAAGGTCGACCTGCGCAACCCGCTCAACCTGGTCCCCGCCGCGGCCGGCATCATCATCGGCGTCGGCGGCGTCGAGCTGACCTTCACCGACACCTTCGAGCTCGGCGGCATCGCGCTCGGCACCCTGGTCGTCATCACCGGCTACCACGTCCTGCGGGCCTTCGCCCCGGCCCACATGAAGGAGCAGGAGCCGCTCCTGGACTCGGGGACCAGCTCTTACGAGAAAGGCGCGGACGACGCGTCGAAGAACTGAGTGATTCGCCCGTTCCGGCGAAGCCGGGCCCGGAGAGGTTCCCTCCCGGGCCCGTCGCTGGGAGCCTGCCCCCATGGCGCAGACCCAGTGGACGGCAGAGCGGATCGGGCAGTTCGTGGCGGTCGACCCCCTGGTGGACCGGATGCGGGAGCTCCGCTCCACCTGGCACCCCTCCGACGGGGTCGCCGTCTTCAACCGGGTCTACCTCACCGTCACCGAGGAGATCGGCCACGCCATCGAGGCGGGCACCTTCGAGGACCGGCGGGCCGCCGCCACCCTCGACGTGCGGTTCGCCGAGCGTTACCTCGCGGCGGTGGACGCCGTCGCCTCCGGGACGCCCGCGCCCGCCTGCTGGCGGCCCCTCTTCCACTACCGGCGGCATCCCGGCGTCCGGCCGCTCCAGTTCGCCCTCGCCGGGATCAACGCGCACGTCGGGCACGACCTGGCCCTCGCCGTCGTGGACAGCTGCCGGGACCTCCGGTGCGCGCCCGCCGACCTGGAGGACGAGTTCGACCGGGTCGGTGACGTCCTGGTCCTCCTGGAGGAGCGCATCCGGGAGGAACTGATGCCGGGCCCGGACCTCCTGGAGATCGCGGACCCGCTGACGCATCTGCTCGGCTGCTGGAGCCTGGACCGGGCCCGGGACGGGGCCTGGCTGGCCGCGCGCTCGCTGTGGCAGCTGCGCGGCCTGCCCGAGCTGGCCGAGGAGTTCACGGAACGCCTCGACCGCTCGGTGGGCCTGGTGGGGCGGATGCTGCTCACCCCTCTGGCCGGGCCCTGAACCCTGCCGGGATCAGTCCTCCGGGAGTTCGACCGGGGCGATCTCGTCGTAGACGTCGCCCGGGCCCGGGTTGGTGGCGTCGGTCGCGCCGCCGAAGTGGTGCATCACGCCCCACACCGCGTTGAGCGCCGTCTGCACCGCGCCCTCGGCCCAGCCGGCCGTCCAGGAGATGTCGTCGCCGGCGAGGAAGATGCCCCGCTTGTCCTCGGGCAGCCGGTCCTGCATGAAGTGGGTGAACAGGCGGCGCTGGTAGCGGTAGTGCCCCGGCAGGTTGGCCTTGAAGGCGCCCATGAAGTAGGGCTCGTTCTCCCAGGACACCGTCACCGGGTTGCCGATGATGTGCTTGCGGATGTCGACCTTCGGGTAGATCTCGCCGAGCGACTTCAGCATGACCTCCATCCGCTCCTGCGCGGACAGCGGCAGCCACTTCAGGCTGTCGTCGCACCAGGTGTACGAGAGGCAGATGACGGCCGGCTTGTCCGGGCCGTCGTCCAGGAGGTACGTGCCGCGGGTCATCCGGTCGGTGAGCGTCATCGACATGACGTCCCGCCCGGTCTCTTCGTCCTTGTCCAGCCAGAACGGCCGGTCCACCGGCACGAACAGCTTCGAGCTCTCCATGTAGTGGGTGCGCTCGATCGCCGTCCAGTGGTCGATCGGGAAGAGCGAGTCGTCACAGGCGATCTTGGACAGCAGCATCCAGGACTGCGCGGTGAAGATCGCCGCCTGGTACGTGCGGATGTCGCCGGAGGCGTCGGTGACGGTGATCCGGTTGCCCGCGGCGCGGGTCAGCCGGGTCACGGCGGGGCGCGGGTCGCCGTCGTGCAGGGACTTCAGGGAGGTGCCCTGCGCCCAGTGGACGATCTTCTCCGGCTCGCGCTCCCACAGGCGCAGCGGCAGCTGCTGGGAGCCGCCGACGATGCCGCGGTGGTGGTCGTCCGCCTCGGTGTAGACGACGCGGAGGATCTCCAGGATGGAGTTCGGGAAGTCGGTGTCCCAGCCGCCGGTGCCGAAGCCGACCTGGCCGAAGATCTCGCGGTGCCGGAAGGACTTGAAGGCCTCGGACTCGCAGAGGAAGCCGTAGAAGGTCTGGTTGTCGAGCTTCTCGACCAGCTCGGCCCAGATCTCGCGGATGCGCGGGACGTCGCGCTCGCGCATCGCGCGGTTCATGTCGGAGAAGTCGGCGCCCTCGTCCAGGCACTTGGCCCAGGCCGCGGCGACGTCCCGGTAGACCTGCGGCAGGTCGTCGATGGTCTCGGCGTAGTGGGTCTCGCCCTTGAGGTCCACGACGGTCGAGGGAGTGGCCTCGGCCAGCGGGTTCGGGAAGGGCCGGGTCTCCAGGCCCACCAGGTCGATGTAGTGCTGGAGGGCGGTGGAGGACGGCGGGAAGCGCATGGCGCCCATCTCCGCGGTCAGCCCCTCGGTCTCCGGGCCGTCGAAGCCGACGGTGCGCAGCCGGCCGCCGATCTGGTCGGCCTCGTAGACGACGGGCTTGAGGCCCATCTTCATCAGCTCGTACGCGGCGATGATGCCGGACAGGCCGCCGCCGATGACGGCGACCTCGGTGCCGTGCTCGGTGGCGGGTATCTGGCCGAGACCGGCCGGGTGGGCCAGGAAGTCGTCGTAGGCGTACGGGAAGTCCGGACCGAACATGGTGATCGGCGGCTGCGCGTCGGTGTGCTGGACGGCGGTGGGCACCGTGGACGTCATGGGGTACGGACTCCTTGCACGGAAAACGGGTGGGGCGGGGAGGGTGGGGCGGCTCAGACGAGGGAGCCGTAGAGGCCGGGGCGCCGGTCCCGGAGGTAGGGGTTGTCCTTCCGGGAGGCCGCCAGGAAGTCGGGATCGACGTCGCCGAACACGAGGTCCTCGCCGCGCCCGGCGCGGGCCCGGGCGGTGCCGTCGGGACCGGCGAGCGTGGACAGACCGACGAATTCGAAGTCGCCCTCGGGGCCGGTGCGGTTGGCGTACGCGATGTACAGCTGGTTCTCGAAGGCGCGGACGGGGATCACGGACTCGGGGACGATCTCGGCGGGGTGCATGAGCGCGGTCGGGACGAGGAGGAGGTCCGTGCCGGCCAGCGCCTGCGCCCGTACGTTCTCGGGGAACTCGACGTCGTAGCAGATCATCAGGCCGACGGTGAGGCCGCCGAGCCGCATCTGGACGAGGCCGTCGTCGCCGGGCGTGAACCACTTCGCCTCGAAGTCGCCGAAGAGGTGGGTCTTGCGGTAGTGCGCGAGGACCGCGCCGCCGGCGCCGAAGATCTGGGCGGAGTTGTACAGCACGCCGTGCCGCTCGGTGTCGCGCTCCGGATAGCCGTAGCCGACGGCGAGGCCGTGACGGGCGGCGATGTCCGCGACCGCGCGGGCGGAGGGGCCGTCGGACGGCTCGGCGAGCCGCGCGAGGTCGGGCCCGATGGCGTAACCGGTCAGGAAGAGCTCGGGCGCGAGCAGCAGCCCCGCTCCGGCCGCCGCGGCCCGGGCCGCGGCCTCGTCGAGGATCTTCAGGTTGGCGGCCACGTCACCGAGCTCACCGGAACTCTGGAGCAGGGCGATGCGCAGCGCGGCCATGGGCGATCCTCGGGGGTCGGAGTTGAGGGGGAAGACGTCAAAAACGGTACGGTTTCGCGCTCCGCCGGGACAAGGCGGGACCGTTGCGGACCGACCGTCGAACCGTTGCGCGATCCGCCGGTCCGGCGGTGATTCGTTGCGCGCGGCGCGGGGGTGTGACGTACGGCTCCGACCGGGGCGTACGCCGGGCCCCGGTCGGAGCCGTACGGGCAGGACGCCAGGGCGCGGCAGGGGGCGGCGACCACCCCGCCCGGCCCTCGCGCCCCGTCCGCCCGGCCGCACGACAGGAGGGACCGCCCCACGGGGGTGGGGGGTCCCTCCTGTGCCTCCGTGGTGGAGCTTTACGCCGGCGAGCCCGAGGAGAAGCGCCGCAGCAGCGGCGACAGCACCAGGACCGACTTGGTGCGCTCCACGAACGGCTCGCCCGCGATCCGCTCCAGGACGCGCTCGAAGTGGCGCATGTCGGCGGCGAAGACCTGGACGACGGCGTCCGCGTCACCGGTGACGGTCGACGCGGACACCACCTCGGGGTACCGCTCCAGACCTCGCCGGATGTCGTCCGGCGAGGTGTTGTGGCGGCAGTAGATCTCGACGAAGCCCTCGGTCTCCCAGCCGAGCGCCGCCGGGTCCACCCGGACGGTGAAGCCGGTGATGGCGCCCTCGGCCCGGAGCCGGTCCACGCGCCGCTTCACGGCGGGGGCGGAGAGTCCGACGAGCGAGCCGATGTCGGCGTAGCTGCGGCGGGCGTCTTCCGCGAGGGCGTGGACGATGCGTTCGTCGAGGTCGTTGAGTCGCACTACGGGTGGATCACTTCTCTGCGGGGGCCTCTGCCGGGTACGGGGCCGTGGCCAGTCGGGAGCGGCGCATGCCGTACAGGAAGTAGAACACGAGACCGGCGGCCATCCAGCAACCGAAGACCACCCAGGTCACCCTGTCGAGGCTGAACATGTTGTACACGCAGAAGAGGAAGCCGAGCACCGGGAAGACCGGGCCGAGCGCCACCTTGAACGTGCGGGGCATGTCGGGGCGCGTGTAGCGGAGCATGACGACCGCGATGTTGACCAGGGCGAAGGCGAAGAGGGTGCCGATGCTCGTGGCGTCGACGAGCTTGCCGAGCGGGATGACCGAGGCGAGCGCGCCGCAGAAGAGGGACACGATGACCGTGTTCACGCGCGGGGTGCCGGTCTTGCCGCTGACCTTGGCGAAGACCTTGGGGACGAGGCCGTCGCGCGACATGGCGAACAGGACGCGGGTCTGGCCGTAGAGGACCGTCAGGACGACGCTGGCGATGGAGATCACGGCGCCGAGGGCGAGCAGGGTGCCCCAGAAGGTCTGGCCGCTGACGTCGTTCATGATCGCGGCGAGGCTGGCCTCGGAGCCCTCGAACTGCTTCCAGTTCCAGGCGCCGACGGCGACCGCGGCGACGAGCACGTAGAGCACGGTGACGATCAGCAGGGAGAGCATGATCGCGCGGGGCAGGTCGCGCTTGGGGTCCTTGGCCTCCTCACCGGCGGTGGAGGCGGCGTCGAAGCCGATGTACGAGAAGAACAGGCTGGCGCCGGCGGCGCTGACGCCCGCCATGCCGAGCGGCATGAAGTCCTTGTAGTTGCCGGACTTGAAGCCCATGAAGCCGATGGCGCAGAAGAGGACCAGGGCCGCGATCTTCACGAAGACCATGATCGTGTTGACGAGCGCGGACTCGCGGGCGCCGCCGAGCAGGAAGACCATCGCGAGCAGGACGACGATCAGGCCGGGCAGGTTGATGATGCCGCCCTCGCCCGGGGCGGAGGAGAGCAGCGCCGGGATGGTCACCCCGATGGTGCCGTCCAGCAGCTCGTTGAGGTACTCGCCCCAGCCGACGGCCACGGCCGCCACCGAGACGCCGTACTCCAGGACCAGACACCAGCCGCAGACCCAGGCGACGAGTTCACCCATCGTTGCGTACGCGTACGAGTAGGAGGAACCGGCGACCGGTATGGAGCCGGCCAGCTCCGCGTACGAGAGGGCGGAGAAGAGGGCCGTGAGTCCGGCGATGACGAAGGCGATCGTCACGGCCGGGCCGGCCTTGGGGACGGCGTCACCGAGGACGACGAAGATGCCGGTGCCGAGCGTGGCACCGATGCTGATCATCGTCAGCTGCCACATCGAGAGTGAGCGGCGGAGGCTTCCGCCTTCACCCTGCCCACCCTCCGCGACCAGGCGTTCCACCGGCTTGCGGCGGACGAGGGCGCTGAGAGCGGAGGTCTTGGGGGCGGTCGATTCCTCGACCGGCGGGGCTGCGCCGTGGTCCAGCACTGCGGAGGCTCCTTATCGCTGCCTGTGAATGCGAGGACGACCGCGGCGGTACGGGGGCGTGTGATCACAGCCCACGGGGGAAGGGGAACCGCCGAGCAGGCGGTCGCCGCCACTCCTGGTACGGGGCACGAGCCTAAAGGGCGGAGGTTCGCACTCGTAATGCAGGGTTGTTGCGCACTGTCGACTGATCATTGCGCTGTTGGGGCGCGGGCGGGGAAACATTGCGCGCCCCCGCATGAATCGACACATTGGGGTCGGGAAAGGCTCTCCGGATGTCCTTGTTCACACGGGCCGGACGACGCGCCCCGCTGCCGGTGCGACCGGTGATCGGAGGCCTTCGGTGAAGTGGCTCGACCCACGGCCGTTCCTGCGCGGCACGGCGTGGCTCGACGGGGTGCGGCCGGTGCGGGCGGACCCCGGTGACCTGGCCCGCTGGCCCTGGGACATGGCGGTCCGGGCGGGGCTGCCCGTCGGCGTGCGGATCGAGTTCACGGCCGCGCCCGGCACCCGCGCGGTGGAGCTGCGCTACCGGGCGGAGGTGCCGGGGCCGGACGACCCGCTGGCGGCGCTGCGCCACTGCTTCGCCCTGTGGCGGGACGGGCGCCCGGTCGGCGAGGTGTGCGCGGCGCCGGCGCCCGAGGCCTCGGTGACCCTGCCGCTGCCCGGGGGCGGCGGGACCTTCTGCGTGTACCTGCCGGAGGCACAGGCGCCGGTGCCGCTCGGGCTGCGCGCGGTCGGCGGCGCCCTGTCCCCCGCCCCGGTCCGGCCGCGCTGGCTGGTCCACGGCGACTCGATCACCGAGGGATGGTGGTCGACCCGCCCGGCGCACGCCTGGCCCGCCGACGCGGGGCGGCGGCTCGGGCTCGACACGGTCAACCTGGGGTACGCGGGCGGGGCGCGCGGGGAACTCCCCGTGGCCGAGCATCTGGCGCGGCTTCCCGGGGACCTCCTGACGCTCGCCTTCGGCACGAACTGCTGGTCGCCCGTCCCGGTGACGCCGGAGTGGCTGTACGCCACCGTGCGGGCCTTCGTGGGCCTCCTGCGGCGCGGTCACCCCGACGCGCCCCTGCTGCTCGTCTCGCCCGTGCTGCGCCCGGAGGCGGAGCACGGCCGCAACGCCCTGGGGGCGACGCTGACGGAGCTGCGCCGGGCGATGGAACGCGCGGGCCGCGACCTGGCCGCCGAGGGCGACGACCGGCTCCTGGTCCTGCCGGGGCGCCCGCTGCTGCGGGAGGAACACCTGGCGGACGGTCTGCACCCGAACGACGCCGGCCACGCGCGGATCGCGGCGGCGGTGGCGGAGGCGCTGGCGCCGTACGTGCCGGGGCGGTGAGGGCCCCAGGACGCCACACGGGCCCCGGGGGCCCGCCCAGGCCGCCCGGAGACGCGAGAAGGCCCCTGGGAGGGACTCCCGGGGGCCTTCGGCCCTCACCCGCCGGGGGAGGGCACGGCGTGACTAGCTCCAGCTGGCGTGCAGCGGCTTGCCCTCGGCGTAACCGGCGGCCGACTGGATGCCGACCACGGCCTTCTCCTCGAACTCGGCGAGGGAGGCCGCACCGGCGTAGGTGCAGGAGGAGCGGACGCCCGCGATGATCGAGTCGATCAGGTCCTCGACGCCCGGACGCTGCGGGTCGAGGAACATGCGCGACGTGGAGATGCCCTCCTCGAACAGCGCCTTGCGGGCACGGTCGTAGGCGGACTCGTCGGAGGTCCGGTTCTTGACGGCGCGGGCCGAGGCCATGCCGAAGGACTCCTTGTAGGCGCGGCCGTTGGCGTCGTGCTGGAGGTCGCCCGGGGACTCGTACGTGCCGGCGAACCAGGAGCCGATCATGACGTTGGACGCGCCGGCGGCGAGCGCCATGGCGACGTCGCGCGGGTGGCGGACCCCACCGTCGGCCCAGACGTGCTTGCCGTACTTCTTCGCCTCGGCGGCGCACTCCATGACGGCGGAGAACTGCGGGCGGCCGACACCGGTCATCATGCGGGTGGTGCACATGGCGCCCGGGCCCACACCGACCTTGATGATGTCGGCGCCGGCCTCGATGAGGTCCTTGACGCCCTCGGCGGCGACGATGTTGCCGGCGACGATCGGGACCTGCGGGTCGAGCGCCCGGACGGTCCTGATCGCGGAGATCATCGACTCCTGGTGGCCGTGCGCGGTGTCGATGACGAGCGTGTCCACGCCCGCGTCGAGGAGCTGCTTGGCCTTGCCGGCCACGTCGCCGTTGATGCCGACGGCGGCGGCGATGCGCAGCTTGCCGTTCTTGTCGACGGCGGGGCTGTAGAGCGTGGCGCGGAGGGCGCCCTTGCGGGTGAGGATGCCGACGAGCTTGCCGTCGGCGTCCACGGCCGGGGCGTAGCGGCGGTTGGCCGCGTCGAGGGTGTTGAAGGCCTCGCGCGGGTCGATGCCGGCGTCCAGGAGGAGCAGGTCCCTGGACATGACCTCGGACAGCTGGGTGAAGCGGTCCACGCCGGAGAGGTCCGCGTCGGTGACGACGCCGACCGGGCGGCGGTGCTCGTCCACGACGACACCGGCGTCGTGGGCCCGCTTGGGCAGCAGGGAGAGGGCGTCGGCGACGGTCTGGTGGGGCTCCAGGACGATCGGGGTGTCGAGCACGTGGTGACGGCTCTTGACCCAGGCGATGACGTCGGTGACGACCTCGATCGGGATGTCCTGGGGGATGACGACCAGGCCGCCGCGGCGGGCGACGGTCTCGGCCATGCGGCGGCCGGCGATGGCGGTCATGTTGGCGACGACCAGCGGGATCGTCGTACCGGTCCCGTCGGGCGAGGAGAGGTCCACGGCCTGGCGGGAACCGACGGCCGAGCGGCTCGGCACCATGAACACATCGTCGTACGTGAGGTCGTACGGCGGCTTGACGTCATTGAGGAAACGCACGTGCTGACATCCCAGTCGTTCGGATCGGCCCCTAGGCATTTCAGCCAGGGGAAAAAGCACGTAGTTCATTCTCCCACGGGAGGAGTGCGGGACGGTGCGGTCGGATCGTCCGAGGCTGGTGCGGGGGTGCCTGTCGGATCCTCCAAAGGACCGAGCGAGAGGAGGACCGCGAGGCCCCGGGCGCTCGCGCGGGCGGCGGCGGAGAAGACCTCCTGCGCGATCGTCCAGTCGTCCGGGTGGGCCTCGGCATAAGCCTGCCAGCCGGTCACCACGATCGCCATGGGTTCGCGCATGTCCGCGAGACAGTCCGCGAGGGCGTCCCAGTTGCGCCCGAACCAGACGGGGAGCGGCAGGGTGCGGACGCAGCGGTTCATGAAGGCGGTCTTGTCGGTGACGCCGTGCAGGTCCAGCAGGACGGGGCGGGACAGATCGGGGGCCCGGTGGCCCGTGCCGCGGTGCGCGGTCATGGTCCGGCCACCTCCCGGAAACTCTCGTAGTGGTCGTCGGTGTAGTACGTCTCCCCGCCCCGGCCGGTCACGATGCGCCGGGCGCCCCGGTCGCGTTCGCCGGGCGTCGGGACGGTGTACTCCCGGTAGTACCCGCCGGGTCTGCGGGGCAGCCGCCGCTCGAAGTTGGAGAACACCGCCCCGTCCCTGGCGTACGGGAAGGGGCCGCCCCGCTCGATGAGTTCCAGCGTCCGCCGCGCCTCGGGCGGCAGGTCCGCCACCCGCACGGCCGGCAGCGCGGCCCCGTCGCTCCGGCTCGCCGCCGGCGACGGACGCGGCGACGGTGCCGTGTCCCGTCCCGCCTCTCCCCCGGCGCAACCGGCGAGCAGGAGCACGACCCCCGCGAGGAGCGCGATCCCGCCCCGAACGACCTGTCGGACGACCATGGCCCGATGCTGCCACCGTGCGGGAGCCCGCGCCTCGCGGGCGGGCGGGCTCCCGCGCGGGCGGCCGTCCGGGTCAGCGGCCGTCCGGGTCCGCGCGGTCGAGGGCGGGACGGGCGCCGGGGCTGAACTCGGTGAGGAGGTAGTCCGCGGCCGAGCGGTCGGTCACCAGGCTGGTGACGAGACCGGAGCGGAGCACCGCGCCGATCGCCGCCGCCTTGCGCTGGCCACCGGCGATGGCGACGACCTCGGGGATCCGGCGCAGCCGGTCCGCCTCCACGGTGATGCACCGCTCGCCGAGGTCGCGGCCGACCCGGCGCCCCTCGGCGTCGAAGAGGTGCGCGGACATCTCGGCGGCGACGCCCAGCGACGCGTAGTGGGCGCGCTCCTCGTCGGAGAGCATGTCGTGCACGGTCGAGATGCCCGGCTCCCAGGAGCCGATGGACACACAGGCGACCGTCACCTTGTCGAAGTAGTCGAAGGCCCGCGCGATGCCGGTCTGGCTGCGCAGCGCCGCCGCCGTCGCCGGGTCGGGCAGCAGCATGGGCGCGTAGATGGGGTGGGCCTCGCCGCCGGAGACCTGCGCGGCGCGCCGCACCGCCTCGACCGAGCCGCGCTCGGCGGTTCCCGCGTCGTACACCCCGGTCAGCTGCACGACCGTGCACGGCGGCAGCCGGTCGAGCGCCGCGGCCATGTGGATGGTGGAGCGGCCCCAGGCCAGGCCGAGGACGTCGCCCTCGGCCACCAGCTCGCCGAGGAGATCGGCCGCGACCTCGCCGAGGTTCTCCGGGTCGGGCGACTCGTCGTCCTCGGCCGGGGACTCGACGACCACCGCGTGGCGGAGCCCGTAGCGGGCACGGAGCGCGTCGGAGCGCTCCGCGTCCAGCTCGGCCGGGACGCGGATCTCGATGCGGACGAGGTCGCGTTCCAGGGCGGTCTCCAGGACCCGGGCCACCTTGAAGCGGCTCACGCCGAACTCCTCGGCGATCTGGATCTTGGACTTGCCCTCGAGGTAGAAACGGCGGGCCATGGCCGCCGCCTGCACCAGCTCCGCGGGGCCCATCCGCAGGGCAGACCGTCCCGCCGACATTCCCGCCACCGCGTTCTCCTCACTGCTGTTCACGTACCGCTGTCCATGTACCGCTGTCGTTCACATCTGGACTCGCCGTTCATCCTGTCAGATCCGGCGGGCCTTGATCAGTCCTGTCGGCGGCCCGACGGACCGCGTTCATCCGCCGGAGGCTCAGTGTCCACATGCCCAGGCGGCGGAGGCCGTCGCGGCCTCGGCGCGGGCCCGCAGGGAGGCCACGGCGGCGGCCGGGTCGGCCGCGCCGTAGACGGCGGATCCCGCGACGAAGACGTCGGCGCCCGCCTCCGCGCACCGCTCGATCGTGGACTCCGCGACGCCGCCGTCGACCTGGAGCCAGAGCTCCAGTCCGTGCTTGGAGATCAGCTCACGGGTGCGGCGGATCTTGGGGAGCATGATGTCGAGGAAGGCCTGGCCGCCGAAGCCCGGCTCCACCGTCATGATCAGCAGCATGTCGAGCTCGGGGAGCAGGTCCTCGAAGGGCTCGATGGGCGTGGCCGGCTTGAGCGCCATGGAGGCGCGGGCGCCCTTGGCCCGGATCTCGCGGGCGAGCCGTACGGGCGCGGCGGCGGCCTCCACGTGGAAGGTGACCGAGCCCGCGCCGGCCTCGACGTACCGGGGCGCCCAGCGGTCGGGGTCCTCGATCATGAGGTGGCAGTCGAGGGGGGTGTCCGTCGCGCGGCTGAGGGACTCCACGATCGGCACGCCCAGCGTGAGGTTGGGCACGAAGTGGTTGTCCATCACGTCGACGTGCAGCCAGTCGGCGCCCTCGACGGCCTTCGCCTCCTCGGCGAGCCGGGCGAAGTCTGCGGACAGGATGCTGGGGTTGATCTGCGCCATGTGCCAAGCCTGCCATGTTCTTGGGCACTTCTTTGCCGCGGAACGGTTTCGGTTGCGGTCCAGACCACTTTCGGTACGAAGCGACGAGCACGGGACCGGTACAGACCGGGAGATAGCGGCCCGCGGAGCGGGGGCGCGGGCCGCGTCGCGGTTCAGGAGGTCCGGCGGATCAGCGCCAGGTACATGGCGTCCGTGCCGTGCACATGCGGCCAGAGCTGGACGTCGGGCCCGTCGCCGAGGTCCGGGACGCCGGGGAACAGCGGGCGGGCGTCGATCAGCTCGCCACCCCCGGTCCGCTTCAGGACGTCGTCCACGACCACCCGGGTCTCGGCGAGGTGGGGCGAGCAGGTCGCGTAGCCGACGACCCCGCCGACGCGCACCGCGCGCAGGGCCTCGGTGAGCAACCCGCGCTGGAGCGGCGCGAAGCCGTCCAGGTCCTCGGGGCGGCGGCGCCAGCGGGCCTCGGGGCGGCGGCGCAGGGCACCGAGGCCCGAGCAGGGCACGTCCACCAGGGCCCGGTCGAAGGAGCCGGGGCGCCAGGGCGGGCGGGTGCCGTCGGCGGCGATGACCTGGTAGGGGCCGGGGTTGCCGGCGAGGGCGCGTTCCACGAGGCGGGCGCGGTGCGGCTGCTTCTCGGAGGCGAGGAGGGCGGCGCCGCGTCCGGCGGCGAGGGCGCCGAGGAGGGCGGCCTTGCCCCCGGGGCCGGCGCAGCCGTCGAGCCAGCGGCTGTCGGGGCCTTCCAGCGGGGCGTTGGCGAGGGCGAGGGCGACGAGCTGGCTGCCCTCGTCCTGGACGCCGGCCCGGCCGTCCCGTACGGCCTCCAGGGCGCCGGGTTCGCCGCCCTCGGCGAGCCGGAGGGCGTAGGGGGACCAGCGGCCCGGCTCCGTCTCGGCGGCGGCCGCCAGCTCCTCGGTGGTGGACCGGCCGGGCCGGGCGACGAGGGTGACCTCGGGCCGCTCGTTGTCGGCGGCCAGGAGGGCCTCGATGCCGGCGCGGCCGCCGCCGAGGGCGTCCCAGAGCGCGGAGACGACCCAGCGCGGGTGGGAGTGGACGACGGCGAGGTGGTCCTCGGCGTCCTCCTCGTAGGGCGGGGCGACCTCGGCGATCCAGGCGTCGAGGTCCTGCCGGGCGATCTTCCGCAGGACGGCGTTGACGAACTTCGCCCGCCCGTCGCCGAGGACCACCCGGGCCAGCTCGACGCTGGCGGAGACGGCGGCGTGGGTGGGGATCCGGGTGCCGAGGAGCTGGTGCGCGCCGAGCGAGAGGACGTCGAGGACCGGCGGGTCGACCTCGCGCAGCGGCCGGTCGACGCAGGCGGAGATGATCGCGTCGTACGTGCCCTGCCGGCGCAGCGTGCCGTAGACCAGCTCGGTGGCGAGCGCCGCGTCCCGGGCCTCGAAGCCGTCCTTCTCGCGGGCCTTGCGCAGCAGCGGCGGCAGCACCAGGTTGGCGTAGGCGTCGCGCTCGTCCACCGCCCTGAGCACCTCGAAGGCGAGCATCCGGACGGGGTCCTTCTTGGGCCGCCGGTGGGGCCTGGGGGTCTGGGGGGTGCGGCGACGTGCCTGCTCGCTCAAAGGTGCTCCGCGTGACGAAAGGGGGCCGAACCCTCTCAGGGTACGTCCGCGCTCCCCCGCCGGGAAAAACGCCCCTGCCGGATCGCCCAGTCCTCGGCGGCGATCAGGCAGGAGACGGGCACCGTGCCGCCGCCGTCCGCCTCGAAGGCGACGAGGACGGGCGGCTCCTCGCCGAGGAACCGGGTGACCTCCGCGCGCTCCTCGGGGGTGGGCTCGCGGAACGCGGGGTCCGTGAAGTCCGTCGGGCACCGGACGTAGCGCGTGTCCGTGAAGACCACTTCGAGCCCGTGGTGGTACGTGAGGTCGTGGCCCGCGGCGAGCGTCAGCCGGCTGCCGTCGAAGCCGAGGACCGCCCAGTCCCACCAGGACCCGTCGGGGAGCGGGAGCAGCACCGCGGGCGCTCCGCCCTACGCCCCCACGCGCTCCCCCGGCGCGATCCGCACGCCGCGCGCCCAGTCCGCCGCCTTCATCGGCTTCTTGCCCTGGGGCTGCACCCACAGCAGCTCGACGGCGTACGAGCCGGTGCCGGCGTACACGTTGTTCTTGCCTGCGGCGAGTTCACCGGGGGCGAGGTCCGTGCGGTCCGGGAGGGGGGCCACCTGGATCAGCTTGAGGCGCTCGCCGCGGAAGACGGTCCAGGCGCCGGGGGCCGGGGTGCAGCCGCGGACCACCCGGTCCACCCGCAGGGCGGGAGCGGTGAAGTCGACGTGGGCGTCCTCGACCTGGATCTTCGGGGCGAGGGTGACGCCCTCGGCGGGCTGCGGCACGGGCTTGAGCGTGCCGTCCTCGATGCCGTCCATCGTGGCCGCCAGCAGGCCCGCGCCGGCGAAGGCGAGGCGGGTGAGCAGGTCGCCGCTGGTGTCGGTGGGCCGGATCTCCTCGGTGACGACGCCGTAGACGGGGCCGGAGTCGAGCCCCTCCTCGATCTGGAAGGTGGACGCCCCGGTCACCTCGTCCCCGGCCATGAGCGAGTGCTGCACGGGCGCCGCCCCGCGCCAGGCGGGCAGCAGCGAGAAGTGCAGGTTGACCCAGCCTTGCGCGGGGATGTCCAGGGCGGTCCTG
>NZ_JAPSIW010000971.1 GCF_031178505.1 Streptomyces sp.
ATCCGTACGACCGCAGCACGTCGATGGACGAGCGGATGCGGGCCGGCGGGGACGAGGAGTGCGGCACCGCGACGCGTTCCTGAGAGGGGCCGGACGGGCGTACGGAGGGGAGGAGGCGGCAGGCCCGAGGTGGGTGACCCCCGGCCCTGCCGCCGGACGGCGGCGGTTCGGACGCTCAGGCGGCCCTGGGTACGGAACCGAGGCTCGGCGGCGTCCAGTCGGCGTGGCGGAGGATCGCGCGGACCGTCGCACGGGAGGGCGCCAGACGCAGGGCGGTGTTGCGCAGGGCGACCGCCACGGGGTGGCTCAGGCCCTGACCCGTACGGCCCGCGAGGCGGGCGGCCCGGGCCACGGACTGGCTGCGCGGGCGGCGCTCGGCGTCGTAGCGGGCGAGCGCGGAGGCGACGGTGGGTCCGGCGGCCACGCAGGCGGCGAGGGTCACCGCGTCCTCCAGGGCCTGGCAGGCCCCCTGGCCGAGGTGCGGGGTCATGGCGTGGGCGGCGTCGCCGAGGAGGGCGACGCGGCCGGACGCGTACGCGGGCAGGGGCGTCACCAGTTCGTGGATGTCGTGGTGCAGGACGTCCTCCGGCCGGGTCGCGTCCAGCAGGGCGGGGATCGGGTCGTGCCAGGTGCCGAAGCGGCGGCGCAGGACGGCGAGGGGGTCGGCGTGGCGGATGCCGGGCGGCGCGTTGAGGACGGCGTGCCATTCGGCCCGGCCGTCGCTGAAGGCGATGTGTCCGAACTCCGCGCCCCTCCCCCACGTCAGGGAGAAGTCGGTGGCGAGCGGGACCGGTCGCGCGGTGATGGCGCGCAGCACCGTGGAGCCGCTGTGGACGGGGCCGGGGTGCCCGGGGAACAGCCGGCTCCGCAGACGGCTGCGTACGCCGTCGGCGGCGACGACGAGATCGGCTTCCAGGACGTGGCCGCCGGCCCTGACCCGTACGCGGCCCGGGCCGGAGTCCTCGACGTCCGTCACCTCGCTCCCGACGCGGAGGCTCCCGGCGGGCAGGGCCGCGCGGAGCAGCCGGTGCAGGGTGGCGCGGGGGATGCCGACGATGGGGGTGCCGAGTTCGCGCTCCAGGGCGGCGCCGTCCATCGGGGAGAGCCAGCCGCCGCCGGGGACCCGGGTGCCGCCGGTGTACTGGGGGCGGGCGGCGGCCCGTACCGGCTCGCCGGCGCCGAGGGCGTCGAGGGCGCGGATGCCGTTGGCGTGGAGCGAGATCCCGGCGCCGGCGTCGTCCGCCACGGGAGCCCGCTCGACCACTGTGACGTCCCAGCCCACCCGGCGCAGTCCGATCGCCGCGGCGAGTCCGCCGATGCCGCCACCCACCACCACCGCGCTGCCACCGTCCATGCCGGTTCCCTCCCCGCTTCTTCTACAGGTGTAGAAGAAGTGTACGCCTCCCCTCTACGGGTGTAGAAAGGGGCCATGTCCTCCGTGCCCCCCGACCGCCGCACCGTCCTCGCCGACGCGGCCGTCCGCGTGCTCGCCGACCAGGGCATGCGCGGCCTGACGCACCGGGCGGTGGACCGGGCGGCCGGGCTGCCACCGGGCACCACCTCCGCCTACTTCCGCACCCGGCACGCCCTGCTCACCGCTCTCGTCCGGCGGCTGGTCGCGCTCGACCAGGCCGAGCTGGAGGCCGCCGGAGCGGCGGTCCCGCCCCCGGCTGACGCGGCGGACCTGGCGGCGGGACTCGTCTCCTTCGCCGAGGGGCGGCTCACCGGGGACGGGCGCCGGCGTTCCCTGGCGCGCTACGCCTGCGCGGTCGAGAGCGTCCACCACCCCGAACTGCGCGCAATCCTGGCCCCGCGCGAGAACGCGGCGCGGCGGATCGTGCGGGACTTCCTCGCCGGGCAGGGCGTCGACGACCCGGAGGGCCGGACGATCACGCTCCTGACCTGCGTGGACGGGCTCGTCTTCGATCGCCTGGTGCACGGCGGGAGCGTGGCCGGGGCGGAGATCGACGGCCTGCTGGCGACCGCCCTGCGGCCCTGAGCCCTGAGCGGGCGGAACCCCGTCGGCCCGGAACGCGGCGACGCCCCGGGCCGGTGCAACCGGGCCCGGGG
>NZ_JAPSIW010000972.1 GCF_031178505.1 Streptomyces sp.
TCCGGGGACGGCCCGGAGGCCGCACGGGGGGGCGGCGACGACGGGCCACAAGGCCCTCCGGGGCCGGCTCGTGCGGCCTCCGGGCCACACGAGGCCCTCCGGGGGCCCGGCCCGATCCGGGGACGGCCCGGCGCCGCACGGACGGGGCCCGCCCGGTGCGGTTCGAACGGGCCCACGGGGACCTCACCCCCCCGGGGGCCGGCCGTCAGCGGCGTACCGACCTCGGGAATTCACACCTTCGAGTTAGTACCCCGGAGTGAGGGTCCGGCCGGCGGCCGGTCTTCGGCGCCCGTCCCACGCGGGCGCCGAGGGCGGCCTGATCACGGGCCCGCGGGCACCGCCGGGCCCCTCCCACGGGTGGCCGAAGATCGCCGCCACCCACCCCCGCGCACTTGTGAAAACTTTCACCTGACCCCTTGGCGGGTGCCCCCGTTCGTGCTGAGATGCGGGTCTACTCAACAGCTCGATGGCGCGCTCGGGGAGGGCAATGTGGCGGACACCGCCATGTCTGGTTCCGAATCTAGGGGTGGCGACCGTCCGTCCCTCGCCTACGGCAAGGAGACTCCCGTGGAGACCGCCATATGGCGGCTCCGCTCCCGGGGCTGCTGGACGGACGCCGCCGCGCTGCTCGCGCCACGGGCGTCCGAACCGGCCGCCGCGCTGGAAAGGGCGGCGCTGCTCATCGAGCGCTGCCTCTACACGGAACAGGGCTGGGCCGAGGCGGACGAGGCCCTGCGGGCGGCCGAGGCGGTCGCCAGGACCGACGAGGAACGCGGGGCCGCGGCCTGCGAACGTGGCTATCTGGCTTACGCCTCCACTCTGTTGGGGGTCCGCGACCGGGCCGACGAGGCCCGGATGGCGCTGGGCCGGGCCGCCGCGCTGATCGGCCCCTCGGCGGCGGGCCGGCCGCTGCTGGACTTCCGGCGCGGCCTGGTGGCGCAGAACCTCGGCGACTCCCCGCAGGCGGCCCGCGCCGCGTACCGCAGGGCACACGCCGGCGCGGCCGACCGGGGCGACGCGCTGCTGCTCTCCTCCACCTGGCGCCATCTGGCCGGACTCGCCTTACGGGAGGGGGAGTTGGCGGAGGCACGGCACGGTTTCGCCGAGTCGCTCCGGATCCGCGAGGAGCTCGGCTACCTGGTCGGCACGGCCCCGGCGCTCACCGCGCTGGCCGACACCGAGACGGAGCCCGAGGCGGGACGCCTGCGCGCCGAGGCACGGCGCCTGTTCCGTCTGCTCGGCGGGGTACCGACCTGGCTGGCGGCCCAGCTGACGCCGCGTACCGCCTGAAAGACCGCGGGGACGCGCCGGTCGACGCTCCGTCACCAGGCGCGCGGGGTGAGGCGGACCAGGGTCTCGTCGGTGCCGAGCAGCAGATCGCCGTCGCCGGTGACCGCGACCGCGCGGACGGCCGGGCCCGGCCGGAAGGACGGGCACGGTCCGCCGTCCGGCCGGTGCAGGGCCACGAGGCCGTCGGCCCAGGCGACGGCGACGAGCGGCCCGTGCGGGGTGTCGGCGGCGTGCAGCGAGACCACCGGCGCCGCGCGCTCCGCGAGCAGTTCGGGGCGCGGGGCGCGCCCGGGGGTCCAGAGGCGGACCGTGCCGTCCGCCCCGCCCGAGCAGACGAAGGGCGCCGCGGTGTCCAGGGCGGTGACCGCCGTCACCCGGCCGCTGTGCAGGGCCGCCTGGTGCAGGCCGGTCAGCCCGAAGGCGTGCACCGAGCCGAGGCGGTCCCCGACGACCACGGAGCCGCCTATCGCCGCGAGGGCGGTGCCCGGGTGCCGGGTCAGGGTGGCGGAGACCGCCTCCGTCAGACGCCGCAGGTACGGGGGCCGGGGCGCCGTCCCGCCGACCGTGTGCAGCCGCCCCCGCTCGTCCAGGAGCAGCACCGTCCCGTCCGGGGTCGGCGCGAGCGCGGTCACCCGCCCCGCCACCTCGTGCGGAAGGCGCCCCGCGGGGCTGGCGTCGGCCGTGTGCAGCAGGCGTACGGCTCCGGTGCGGTCGCCGACCAGGAGCAGCCCCTCCTGGGGGCCGCCGGCCGCCCCGAGCACGGCGACCTGGCCGGGCC
>NZ_JAPSIW010000973.1 GCF_031178505.1 Streptomyces sp.
TCGTCGCCGGTGACGAGCACGACCGGCACGCCGAACTCGGCGACCACTCGCGCGTTGAGCAGGCCCTCGCTCGCCCGCTCGCCGTCGAGCCAGACCCCGGTGATCGAGTTGGCGAGGTAGGTGTGGGCGAGGACGCCCTCGGTGCCGGCGCCGGTGTGGTAGCCGACGAAGGCGATGCCGTCGACGTCCCCCCGCTGCACGCCCTCCACCATGGAGAGGGCCTTGTGCCGTCCGGTGAGCATCTCGACCCGCTCGTCGAGCCGCTCCAGGAGGAGGTTCCGCATGGTCCAGTGCGCTTCGTTGACGAGGACCTCGTCGGCGCCGCCGTCGAAGAAGCCGAGCGCGGCCGCGTTGACGTCGGAGGTGAACATCGACCGGCAGCGCTCCCACTGGGGCGTGCCGGGCAGCACGTCGTCGGGCCAGGTGACGCCGGTCGCGCCCTCCATGTCGGCGCTGATGAGGATCTTCATGCCTGGCACCGTACGCGTCGCCCCACGCGCCCACCACCCCTGTGGAAAACCGTCGTTGGCCTGGACCTGTGGTGTTCACCGGGACGGCGGTACGGTGCCCCGTCAGCGGTCGCCGAGGTGCGCGCGGGGCGCTCACCGCGCGGTGGGCAACTCGTTTCGGTAGGTCATGGCGGCATCGTGCCCGCCGCTCTCCGGACGCGCCGGCGGTTTTTCGACGGCGCATGGCCCGAATCGGACGAAAGACCTTCAAGAGGTACGTATAGGCTGTCGGCCGCAGTTGTCGTACCCGACCCTTCCGGAGCGCTCTCGGTGACCATCGCCCTCGACCCGTCCGACGCCACCCCCACGGCTCCGTCCCCCGACCTCGCCGCCGATTCCGCCGCCGTGGCGGAGGAGCCGGAGTTCTGGGTGCCGGAGGCCCGGGGCGACGGCGCCGCCACCGGCGCCGGCCCCGTCGTGGAAACCGCCCCCGACGCCGACCCCGTCGTCGTCCAGGACGCCCGCGACTTCGGGGTCTACGCCCGGACCGGTGGCTGGACCTTCGCGCTCAAGGTGGCCCGCAGCGTGCGGCCGGGCGGGCAGCCCGCCGAGGGCACCGCGCGGGCGAAGGTGTCGGCGAAGACCTTCGCCGCCCTCGCCGGGTGCTCGCCGGAGCGGGTCATGCGCCACTACAAGGCGTGGGACATGGCGGCCGACGACGGCCTGGTGCCGCAGTTCGAGGTGCTGGTGCCCGGCGAGGACGTGGAGCTGCCCGACGCGGACGTCTGGCTCTCGTACTACACCTCCCGCAGCAGCGCCTCCTCGGTGCGCGGCCGGGCCATCAGCGCGGCGGCCGAGGCGGAGGGGATCCGGCCGACCAAGGCCCTGGAGGTCGCGGAGAACCCGACCGCGCTGCGGGCCGCGATCCTGGCCGACCCCGGGACGGCCGAGGCCGCGCGCGGGGCCCTGCTCGACCGTATGAAGGAGGACCCGGCCCTCCAGACGGAGCTGGCCCGGGCCATCGCCACCACCGAGGACCTGAAGAAGGCGGTCGCGCACGAGGCGAAGGCGGCCGACCGCATCGCCTACGTCCGCCAGATCGCGGAGAACGGCCGGGTCAGGACCCCCGCCGGGCAGACCGTGGAGGCCCCGGCGGAGCTGCGCGCCGAAGCCGAGCGGCACCTGTCCCTCCTCGACGAGCTGGACGGCTCCGAGGAGGCCGGCGAGTGGGCCGGTGAGGCGTACGAGGCGGTCCGGGGCCTGGTGGCGAAGGCGGTCGAGGAGGACCCGGCGCTGCGGGTCCAGGAGCGCAGGACCCGCTTCTACAACAGTCTCCAGAAGGCGACGAAGGTCTTCGAGGAACTGACCCTGGACGAGGTGATGGAGGAGGACATCTACGAGGAGGACATGCTCCAGCGCCTCGAAGCCCTCCAGGAGGCGATCGGCTCCTGCATCAGCGCGCTGCGCAGGGCGACGACCGCCTCCTCCTGAACCCGGCGCCGGTCCCCCGGGCCGCCCGGCTCAGTCGTGGTGGCCGCCGCCGGCCACCTGGAGGACGGTGGCGACCGGCGGGTAGCCGGCGGCGATGACCGTGTACTCGCCCGAGGACAGGTCC
>NZ_JAPSIW010000258.1 GCF_031178505.1 Streptomyces sp.
GCGCGCTGCAGGCCGCGGCCACGGTGTTCGAGCGGGCGGGGGCCGTGCCGTGGCTGGCGCTGGTGAGCGAGACGCCGGCGGGCGAGGGCCCCGGCCCGGTCGGCGGGGGCGAGGAGGCGACGCCGGCGCTGTCCGCGCTCACGGAGGCGGAGCTGCGGCTCGCCCGGCTGGTGAGCGCGGGGGCGAGCAACCAGGAGGCCGCGGCCAAGCTGTATCTGAGCGTGAAGACGGTCGAGGCCCGGCTGACGCGGATCTACCAGAAGCTCGACGTCCGCTCGCGCGCGCAGCTGGCGACGGCGCTCCGGCCGTGAGGAGCCGCTCGGGCGCGTGGCCGCCCCCGGCCCTCGGGCCGCACGCCCCGCCCGTGGCCGGCGGCGGTGCTCAGACCGTGAAGGGCCGCTGGTCCAGGAAGGTCTCGGGCGGCGAGCCGGTGAGGTGGAGGTTCGGGACCTGCGTCGGGGGCATGGCGGCGCGGACCGCGCGGTGGAAGGCGCGGTAGCCGCCGTCGAAGGCGCCGTCGTCCCAGACGCGGAGGAGGGCCGCGGTGAAGGCGCCGTTGACGGCGCCGTCGAGCGCGACCTGGTCGTCCTGGCAGGCCGCCAGGAGGAGCGCGCCGGGACCCTCGCCGCCGGTGGGGTCGTCCGGGGCGGGGCGGCGTGCGGCGAGGGCGCGGCGGAGTTCCTGGTAGAAGCCGTGGTCGCGCGCGGCGAGGCGCTGCCGTACGGGTTCGGGGAGGTGTCGGGCGGCCGGCCGCTCCGGGCCTCCGGCGGGGACCTCGATGGCGCTGCCGCTGTGGCAGCAGTCGAAGACGGCGACGATCCGCACGTCGTCGGCGAAGCCGCGGAAGGCCTGCCGGATCTCGTCGTCGAGGAACTGGCGGTCGCGCAGGACGAGGGTCTCGTCGTACGTGTCGGGTTCGATGTCGTCCGTGCCGGCGGCGCCGTTCGTGCCCCACTCGCCGCCGGGGGCGTCGGGGAGCCGGCCGCCGTGGCCCGAGTAGGTGAACAGCAGGATGTCGCCGGGGCCGAGCCGGGCCGCGGCGGTGTCGAGGGCGGCCGTGACGCGGTCGGCGGTGCCGTCCGGGGTGAGCAGGAGGGTGGGTTCGAACCCGCGTGAGCGGGCGAGGGCGGCCATGTCGCGGGCGTCGTTCTCGCAGGCGAGGAGGGTGCCGTCCCACCCGTCGTAGCGGTCGGGGTCGACCTGGTTGAGTCCGATGTGCAGGGAGATTCCGAGGGGCATGGTGGGGCCTCCTGAGGGGGGAGGGGAGGGACACCGGGGCGTCTGATCGAGTGGCCTGCGGTCCGGCGCCGAGCACGCCCCTCTCCATGCGGTACGTACATCGTATGAACCTTTCGGACCCGCCGTCCTCTCCGGGACCGTCCACGCCGCCCCCGGGTGACCCCCGGCGTGCCGCGCTCGCCGACCGCACCGGCTACGACGAGGCCTTCCTCGGCCCCGCCGTCCCGCTCCCCCTCCCGGTGCGCCCGGCCGTGCGGACGGTGATCCTGCCCTACACCCACTTCACCGTGGCCTTCCGCCCCGACCGGCGGCTCGCCGCCGCCACGGCGGTGTGCGTCGAGGGACGGGAGCTGCTGACGAACGTGCCCCGCGACGACGACTGGCGCTACGACCCCCGGCTGCCCGAGGAGCAGCAGGCGGGGGACGACATCTACCGGGACAACAGCCTCGACCGGGGCCACCTCGTCCGCCGGCTCGACCCCGTCTGGGGCGCCGCGGCCGTCGCGCACCGCGCCGACGCCGACACCTTCCACTTCACCAACGCGGCCCCGCAGTCGGACGTCTTCAACCAGGGCAAGCGACTGTGGCAGGGTCTGGAGAACCACCTGCTCGACCACGCGGCCGAGTTCGACCGCAAGCTCGTCGTGCTCACCGGGCCGGTGCTCCAGGACTCCGACCCGCCCTACCGGGGCATCCAGGTGCCGCTGCGCTTCTGGAAGGTGGCCGCCTTCATGCAGGACGGGGCGCTGGCGGCCGCCGCGTACCTCCTGGACCAGAGTCCCGACCTCAGCCGGGACGCGGAGCGGGCCTTCGCCGGTGCGACGCCCGGGGCGCCGCCGCCCCTGGGGCCCTTCCGCACCTACCAGGTGCCGGTCTCGGACGTCGCGGAGATCACCGAGCTGGAGTTCGGCCCGCTGCCGGACGTGGACGTGATGCCGGCCTTCCGCTCCCCGGAGGAGCGCTGGCGGCGCCTGGAGTCGTACGAGGACATGGTGCTGCACCCCTGACCGGCCTCGGCACACGGCCCGGGCCGGCACCGATTGCGGCCGTCCGCCGCCGGTGAAACGATGGAACGCGTCAGCCAGTTCGCCTGGATCCGCGGTCCGGCGCCGGCCCGGCCGGTGCCGCGCGAGGAGCCCCGGGCAGGTGCCGTATGCCGCTCACCGAGACGGAGTGGGGGCTCGTCACCGGCTGGGTGCGGGACCACCTCCTCGACACCCCCGAGCCGCGCGAACGCCTCCTGGACGCGGGGCTGCCCGCCGACTTCGTCGAGGACCTGCCGCTCACGCCGGACGCCGCGCGCAACGCCCTCCTCGTGGTGGAGGCCGCCCGCCGGGACCTCGCCCACCAGCGGCGCCTGCTCGCGGTCCTCACCTCGCTCGACGCGCTCGCCGCCATCGACGACCCGTACGCGCACGCGCCGGGCACGGAGGCGCGGACCCTCCTCACCCGGCTGCGGGACGACGAACGGCTCCTGCGCTCCCCGCGGGACCCGTTCCTCAGCACGCTCCTCAAGCACGGCACCGAGGCCTTCCTGGACCGGGCGGAGCTGCGCGAGAAGCTCCGGTCCTTCACGGCCGACGCCGAGCGGCCGGTCCTGGTGGTCGACGGGCCGCCGGACAGCGGACGCTCGTACACCTACGAGTTCATCCGCCACCTCGGCCAGCACTGCGGGTTCCGGCCGGTCCGGGTGACCCTGTCCCGCACCACCACGGCGAACCGTCTGGTCGAACGGCTCGCCGCCTTCGTCGCCGGACCCGGCCACGACGACATTCCGTTGAACCCCACACGGTTGAACGATCCACTGCCTGCGTACGAGGACGCCGTGCACCGCGTCGTGGCCCGGGCGGCCGCGTCCGGGGAGCGCTTCTGGCTCGTCCTCGACGACTGCGACCGGCTCGACCCGGGCTCCGACACCTGGGACTGCATCGGGATCCTCGCCCGTGCCGTCTACGAGCACGCCCCGGTACGGAGCGGGACCGCGCCCCGGCTCGTACTGCTCGGATACGCCACCGAACGGCGTCAACTCCCGTACGAAGTACGGAAAATCGAGTACCGGGACACGACCCGGCAGCTGGACGAGGGCGATCTCCGCTCCTTCTTCGACGAGTTCTTCGCCGAGGAGTGCGCGCCGGCCGACGGTGACGCCGTGCGGGAACTCACCGACACGGCCGTCAGCGAGGTGCTGCGCGCGGCCGAGGCCCGGGATCCGCAGGACAGCTGGTCGCGCCGGGTCTGCACGGCCGTGGAGGACGTCGTACGGCTCCACCGGGTGTTCCGGGCGGCTCCGCCCGGACCCGGCAGCCCCGGCGACCCCCCGGACGGCGGCGACACCCGGGCCGGGGACGGCCGGCCCGGTACGGGGCTCGCGCCGGCGGCGTCCGGGCAGCCGCTCCGGGACGCCCTGCGCACGGGGCTCGCGGCGCCCGCTCCCCCCGTGTCGGAACCGCGCCGGGCCTACCGCGAGTCGGCCTGTCTGCTCCAGGAGTTCGACCCGGAACTGCTGCGCCGGCCCGGGGAGGAGCGGGCGACCGGGCAGGCCGTCCTGGAACTCGTCGACGACTGCGTCGCCCTGCCCTCCGCCGGGGCCGCCGTGTGGACGCTGAAACCGGACGTCCGGGACGCGGCCCTCGCCGGACTGGCGGGCCCCGAGGCCGCGCTGCGCGCCCTCCTGGCCGGTCTCGGACCCCGTCCGGCCGGCACGGCGCCGGCCCCGGGGACCGACGGATGTCCGGGGCCGCACCCGGGCCCGGAGCGGTTCGCTCTCGCCCTGCTCACCGGTGTCGGGCTGCCCCCGCCGCGCGACGGGGACGGGGAGGACGTGGAGGAGCTGTCCGACGTCCTGCAGGCGGTCCTCTGGCTGCGGCGGATCCCCGGCGTGCCCGGGCTGCCGCCGGTGGACGCGGTCCAGCGACGCCTGGAGCGGGCCCGGCTGTTCCAGCCGCTGCGCCGCCTGGTGCCGGGCTCCTTCCACGGCCGTGCGGCCGAACTCGACGCCCTGCGCGCCTACATCGACCTGCCGGAGGAGCCCGCGGAACCACCGGTCCTCCTCCACGGCGTGGGCGGCGTCGGCAAGAGCACCCTGCTCGCGAAGTTCCTGCTCGACGCCCTGGACGAGGCGGGGGCGGCGTCCTTCCCCTTCGCGTACATCGACTTCGCGCGGCCGACGCTCTCCCTGCACGAGCCGGCCACCCTCCTCGCGGAGACCGCCCGGCAACTCGGCGTCCAGTACCCGGACCACCGCCCCGCCTTCGACGCGCTCGCGGACGCCTGCGAACGCACCGCCGCCTCGCAGCGCGACGAGCGCGAGGAGGCCGACGCGCTCCGCCGGCTCTCCACCACACGGGCGACGTACGGCCGCGACTACTCGGCGGACCTGCACGCCCGTGCCAGCGCCCGCGAGCAGGACCTGGCCCGCAGGCTCGCCACCCTGGTCGGCACCGCCACCGGGTCCGGCACCGCGGCCGGCGGCCCCGGGAGCCCGGCGCGCGACCGGCAGCCGCCGCCGTTCGTGATCGTCGTCGACTCCTTCGAGGAGGCGCAGTACCGGGGCTCCCCCGTCGTGACCCGCATGTGGGCCGTGTGGTCCGCGCTGCGCGCCTCCTACGCCCGGCTGCGGTTCATCGTCTCCGGGCGGGCGCTCATCGACCATCCGGCGCGGATCCTCACCCCCCGCTCCCACGAACTGACGGAGCTGGACCGCGAGTCGGCCGTCGCGCTGCTCGTCTCCTCCGGGGTGCGGGACGAGACGGTCGCCGCCCACCTGGTGGACCGGGTCGGCGGCCATCCGCTGAGCCTGCGCCTCGCCGCCCGTACCGCCGTCGCGCTCGGCGGCGACTCCGGCGCCCTCGGCGAGGTGCTGCGCACCCTGCCCTCGCGGCGCCGCTACTTCGACCGGCAGGTCGACCAGATGCTCATCCAGGGCACCCTCTACGACCGCATCCTCCACCACATCGCGGAGGACGACGTCCGGGCGCTCGTCCAGGCGGGCCTGGCGCTCCGCTCCCTCACCCCCGACCTGATCCGGGAGGTGCTCGCCGAACCGGCGGGCACGCGCGTCGAGTCGGCCGGCGAGGCGCGCCGGCTGTTCGGGCTGCTCACCTCCCGGGTGGACCTCATGGAACCGGCGGGTCCCGGGGCGGTCCGGCACCGGACGGATCTGCGGGCCATCATGCTGCGGCTCTCCGACAGCGCCCGCACCGATCTGATGCGGGCGGTGGACCGGCGGGCCGTGGCGTACTACGCGGCGCGGGAGGGGCCGCGGGCCCGGGCAGAGGAGATCTACCACCGGCTGCGGCTCGGCGAGAACCCCCGTACGGTCGAGGCCCGCTGGGAGCCGGGCGTCGCCGGGTACCTCGGCGGCTCGACCCATACGGAGATGCCGCCCCGGTCGGCCGCCTTCCTGCTCGCGAGGATCGGCGGGCACGTCCCCGACCGCATCATGGCCGAGGCGGCGCAGGAGGACTGGGAGCGGATCGCCGCCCGCGAGGTGGAGGACCTGCTCACGCAGGGGTACGTGGAGGCGGCGGCGGAACGGCTGGCGGAGCGCCGGCCGTGGACACCGTGCAGCAGGCTGCACTCGCTGCTGGCCGAGACCCTCGCCCGCTCCGGGCGGCCGGACCGGGCACGGGAGTCGGCCGAGCGGGCCGTGGACGGGGCGGCGGAGGCCGGCTGCGCGGAGACCCGGCTCGAACTGCTCCAGCTGTCGGCGCGGCTGGCGCAGGACGCCGGCGACCTGGCCGGCGCGGACCGTGCCCTGCGGGAGGCCGAGGAGGTCGCGGACGGCCTCGGGCTGCGCTCCGAGTCGCTGGGCGTCCTCGTCGCCCGGTCGCGGCTGGCCGACCTGGCCGGGACGGGCGCCCCGGCGGCGCGGGAGCAGCTGGCGAGGAGCCTGCGGGCCATGCCGGACGAGGAGCTGGCCCGGCAGCCGTCGCTGGCCCGGACGGCGGCGGCCTCGGCCTGCCCGGCCGACCCCCGGCTCCTCGAACACACCCTGCGGCTCGTGGGACTGCCCGCGGACCAGGACGCGGTGGTGACCGAGCTGGCCCGCTGGATCGACGCCACGATGGACGACGAACCGGCGCTGCGGGCTCCGCTGGCCCGCATCCTCCGGTCCGCGGCGGCCCCGGAGCCGGACGGTCCCGCGCCTCCGGTGTACGGGGGCGGGGAGCCGCCGGCGGCCGGGGAGGAGGTGCCGTACGTCCCCGGGCCGGACACGGGGGACGGGACTCTGGACGGCGTGCCGTACGGGCCGGGTGAAGGCGTGCCGTACGGCGGCGGACCCGGGTCCCGCACGCCGCCGGCGGCCCCCGGGGCGGCCGCGCGGATGGCGGAGGAGGAGATCGGGCGGTGTCTGCGGCAGGCCCGGCACCGGGGCACCCTCGACACGGTGGCGCGCCGGGCGCTGGCGCTGCGCGACGACAGCGGGGACCTGCTGCGCGGGATCGCCGCGGCGATGGCGGCGGGCGCGGGCGGCCGTGCCGGGTCCCCCGGCGCGGGGCGGCGGGCCGGGACCGGCCGGTGGACGCAGCCGCCGCCGCACGCCGCCGAGGCGGCGGTGCGCAGCGAGCCGTACCTGCCGGCCGAGGAGCTCGTCCGCGTCCGCAACGCCGTCATGGAGTCGGGCCTCGCCGGGCACCTGATGCGGGCCGTCCTGCTCAAGGGCATGCCGGTCAGCTTCACGGCCACGCTGGAACCGTTCAGCGACCCCCGGGAGCAGACGGACGCCGACCTCGCCGCGATGAACCGGATCGAGCGGCTGATGACGGGCCTGGTGCCGCTGGAGGTGTGGCTGCACAACGCGAGCGAGAAGGCCCGGGAGCCGGGGCCGCGCGCCGTCCTCGAAGGCGCGCTGGACGCCGTGGCCCGGATGACGGCGGGGGAGGCGGAACTGCCGGCGGAGATGATGCCCGCGGAGATCAAGGAGGAGATCATCTTCCAGGACGACACCGTCCCCTACGCCTTCCTCCAGCACGGCATCCGGGCCGGTGCCTCCGTCGCGCTGCTGAAGATCCCTCCGTACGAAGGGGGCGCCCCGCTGCTGCCGAGCTATCCGCACGGCGGCACGGGGTGGATCGTGGCGCCGGGCCTGCTGATGACCAACCACCACGTGGTGATGGCCCGTTCGTGGGAGTCCGGGGTCCGTCCGCATGTGACCGAGGAGGACCTCAGACTGCAGGCCGTCATGTCCCGCTCCCGCTTCGACTTCGTCGAGAACATGGTGAATCCGCCGGAGGTGACGGCCGGAGAACTCGCCGCCTGGGACGCCGGCCTCGACTACGCCGTCGTTCGCCTCGCGGAGGGACAGCCGGAGCGGCCGATGCTGCGGATCGCCACCCGGCCGCTGCTCGTGCGGCAGCGGCAGCGCGTACCGGTCAACATCATCCAGCACCCGGGCGGGCTGCCGAAGCGGGTGGCGCTGCGCAACAACCTCGTCTACCGGGCGGACGAGCGGGACCTGCTCTACTTCACCGACACGCGCGGCGGGTCCTCCGGTTCTCCGGTCTGTCTCGACGACTGGACGGTGGTGGGGCTGCACCGGGGCACCAAGAAGATCGACGAGGTCGAGTTCCAGGGCGGCCGGACCCGGTTCGTGAACGTCGGCACGCAGATGAGCGCCGTGCTCGACCATCTCCGGGAGCACCGGCCGGGGGTGTACGAGGAGATCATGACCGCCCAGCGGGGGCTGCCGGCCCCCGGCTGAGGCACGCACACGGACCCGAGGTGGGTGAGGACCATGCCGAACGGAGCAGCAGGCGGGTCGCCGGTCGCGACCGAGGCCGAGCGGATCTTCGGTGATCTGCGGGAGGTGGCCGCCCGGGTGCGCGGCGCACTGGAGGCCGAGATCGCCGAGTCCGTTCCGGAACTGCCCGGGGGCGTGGCGCCCGCGGCGGAGATCTCGCGGTTCGCGCGGGAGGAACGGGCCCGGGTCCTGGAGGCCGGGGTGAGCGGCCTGGAGAAGCTGGCCGCGCACCGCGAGGACGAGATCGGCGAGGACGAGTTCTTCGGGGTGGAGGCGATCGTCCTCCTCGAAGGGCGGCCGGCGATCCTCGTACGGGGGCAGGACTTCCCGCCGCAGCACGACGAGTGGGCGGTGCTCGACGCGCACCGGGCCGCGATCCGCGAGTCGCTGGCC